>CAVAIM010000008.1:0-17570 GCA_963588755.1 bacterium
GTTAGTAATACTTCAGATATAGTTATAAAATATCCTAATCCTATTTTATTTTTCGAAAGAAAAGATACTGATATTACATTACCAATGACAATGGAATCTAATGGTAATCAAAATTTATTAAATGTTATGCCAAGTATTATGCATTGTCTATCACATAATTCATTACTATTAATAGATGAATTTAGTAGTGGATTTCATAATATGTTAGAAGAACTACTTGTTAAGTTTTTCTTTTATCACTCTAAAAATTCTCAATTAATTTTTGCTTCACATTCTACTAATTTACTAGATACAAAGTTGTTAAGACCTGATCAAATATATACTGTTGAATTTGAACAAGGTTATGGTTCTGTTGTTCATAGATTTTCTGAAGAAAATCCTCGTGAAGCTCAAAATTTAGAAAAGATGTATCTTAGTGGTAAATTTGGTGCTATTCCTCTATATAATTATGAATCTATAGTTAAGTATGAAGATAAATAAAAAGAAGCGAATTGGTCAGATAGTTATTATTGTTGAAGGCGCAGTTACTGAATTTTTGTATATTGAACAGATATTCCATCATTATCTAGGATATGAGGTAGTAAGTAATTCTCGTAAAAACAATGATATTAAAATATTGCAAGGGCATGATAAATATTCTAAGGTATTTATTATAAATGCACCAACTAATGATATTGTTTCTATTAAAGATGATGATAAGATAGAACAATATATTTATGATAAATTATCTATGTTACCTATTATAAATAACTTTAATTATCAAACTTACATTGTGTTTGATAGAGATCCTAAAAACAATGGTTATAAAGTTGTTAAAAATTTAATTACTAAATATAATAATTCATTTACTAATGATGAATCACTTAATGGTCTATTATTGTTGAGTTATCCTGCATTAGAATCATTTTTAATATCTTTATATGAAGAAGATTCATACAAACTTAAAATGAAGTTGGGAAAAGATTTAAAAGAATATATTCAATCAAAAGAATACTCAATAACTGAGTTAAATGATGAGAAGATATATAAAGCTTATGGCAACTTATATTCTTTTTTAATTAATAATGAATTTATAAAATCTGAACTAGAATTAAATGAAGTTGAAAAGTATGGATTGCCAATATTTGAATTTGAACAAGATTTATATAAACATGAAAATAAATTTAATTGTATTAGTCAATTGATTGAAATTTTAATAGACTTACAAATTATTGAAATTTAGATTATGTAAATATTAAACATTAAACCTCTAGAATTATAGTTTTAGGGGTTTTTAAATATAATTAATGAATATGTTAGTTATTGAAAACACTTTTAAATTAATTTTAGTAACAAGTATTAATAATTTATGATATAATTTTTTTGGTACAAAAAATTAATAAGAGAAAGGACTTAAATATGACAGATTTAGAAATAGCGCAATCTTGCCAAATGAAGCCAATTAAAGAGATTGCTTCAAAACTTGGACTAGTTGAGGATGACTTAGAATTATATGGTAAATATAAGGCTAAGGTTGACCTTAAATATTCAAAGAATCCTAATGGTAAACTTATATTAGTTACTGCAATTAATCCTACAAGTGCAGGAGAAGGTAAGTCTACTACAACTATTGGACTTGCAGATGCATTCACAAAACTTAATAAGAAAGTTTGTGTTGCATTAAGAGAACCAAGCTTTGGACCAGTTCTTGGTGTAAAAGGAGGAGCTTGTGGAGGAGGTTACTCTCAAGTTGTTCCTATGGAAGATATCAACTTGCATTTTACTGGTGATTTCCACGCAATTACTTGTGCAAACAACACTGTTGCAGCATTCCTAGATAATTCAATATATCAAGGAAATCCTTTAAGAATTGATCCTACAAGAATTTTATGGCATCGTTGTCTTGATATGAATGATAGAGCACTACGTAATGTTACTATTGGTCTTGGTGGACCTACTAATGGAGTTCCACGTGAGGATCACTTCGATATTTCAGTAGCTTCAGAAATTATGGCTGCATTATGCCTTGCGGAAGATTTTGATGATTTAAGAGTTCGTTTAGGTAGAATGATTGTTGCATATACTTATGATAAGGAACCTGTAACAATTGATGATTTAAAGGCTACAGGATGCCTTTTAATGATTTTAAAAGATGCCATTAAACCTAACCTAGTTCAAACACTAATTGGAACACCTGCTTTAATTCATGGTGGACCTTTCGCAAACATTGCACACGGATGCAATTCAGTTATCGCAACTAAAACAGCTTTAAGCCTTGCAGATTACGCAATCACTGAAGCAGGATTTGGTGCTGACTTAGGTGCTGAAAAGTTCTTCGATATTAAGTGTAGAGAAGCTAATTTAAAACCTAGCTGTGTGGTTATAGTTGCAACTATTCGTGCTTTAAAGATGCATGGTGGTGTTTTAAAAGAAGACTTAGGAGAAGAAAACCTAGATGCATTAAGAAGCGGTATTTCTAATTTAGAAAAGCATATTGAAAATATAAAAGAATTTAATTTACCATATGTAATCGCAATTAATAAATTTACATCTGATACTGATAAGGAAGTAGAATTACTACTTAATTGGGCTAAAGAAAATGGACACGAAATCTCTTTATCTGAAGTTTGGGCTAAAGGTGGAGACGGTGCTATTGATTTAGCTAATAAAGTATTAACAGCTTGCGAAAAGCCTAATGACTTTAAATTCTTATATGATGTAAATGATACAATTAAGAATAAGATTAAAACCATCGCAACTAAGATGTATGGCGCAACAGATGTTGAGTATACACAAGAAGCTAAGAATCAAATGGCTCGTATGAAGAAACTAGGACTTGATAAGTTACCTATCTGTATGGCTAAGACTCAATATTCATTATCTGATAATGCAAAGTTATTAGGTCGTCCTACTAACTTCAATATCACTATTAAAGAAGTTAGACCAAGTGCAGGTGCAAATTTCTTAGTATGTTTAACAGGAGACATTATGACTATGCCAGGTTTACCAAAAGAACCAGCTGGTTGCAAGATGGATGTTAAAGATGAAAAGATTGTAGGTTTATTCTAGGAGAAGAAATATGGAAAAGAATTTTGAAATAACACAAAGAAGCATAATTTTTAATTTTAGTAATTCTTATGTAAAGAATGAAACAGAAGTGTTATCAAGCGATGCATTTAAATGCGTATTTAGTCGCTATTTAGATCACGTACGTGAAACTGAAAACTCTAATTTATTACAACTTATTGATAAAATTAATAAACCAGTAGATAGTTTAATTATTGTATTTAAACTATTACTAAGTTTTGAAATAGAAGATATAGCTAAAGTTAATGATGAATTAAAATCAATTTTAGATGAAAAAGAAGTATTATTTGAATTAGTTGAAGACTTCTATAACTATTGGAGAAGACTAGAGCGTTATGCAATAGTTAAAACAAACCAAGCTAAGGCTACAATTGAATCAGTTAACTTTGTAGGTGAATGTGAAAATTTTAACCAACTTATATTAAAGACATATAGACAAATAGCTGAAAAACTTCAAGGAGTTGATTTCTATATTTATAGACAACTTACTGCAGGTGTTAATGCAAGTTTATCTATTTGCACTAATAAATGGGCTAAGAAAGGTTCTAAATATGAAGTATTAAATGACTTATCATTTATTAATCATGTAGTTATTAGACCACCATTTATCTATTATTCTGATAAGAATACAAGAAAGGGTATCTTCCCATTCTCTAATGTTAATCCTATTGATGAAGTAGAAGAATTCAATAAAGATGATTGGTTCTGCTATCCTACAATGGTAGGTTCAAGTCTTACTTATGTATACTATCATAAAGATTATATGGACCATGGTATTGCATTATCTAATCTATTTGAATTTGTTCATATTGAAGATTGTCAAAACAAAAAACCTGATATCATTGTATTCTTTGGTGCTAAAGCGCAAGGTGAGCCTAGATTTAGCTATGACGAAGAGAATGATATCTACATTGGTTTATGTCCATATGGAAAAGAAATTGACTACTTTGGATATATGAAGAAGATGTTATTAACATGTCACAATGTAAAGATGATTAAAGAAGGATACTTACCAATTCATGGTGCTGGTGTACTTATTAAATTAAAGTCTGGTGTACAAAAGATGTTAGTACTTATGGGAGATAGTGGTGCTGGTAAGAGTGAATCTTTAGAAGCACTAAAAGCTTATGCAGGAAACGATATTGTATCTACTAAGACTGTATTCGATGATATGGGTACATTTAAGATTGTAGATGGTAAGGTTTATGCATATGGTACTGAAACAGGAGCATTCGTAAGACTAGATGACCTAGAAAACGGATATGCGTTTAAAGCAATGGATAGATCAATATTCATGAATCCTAACCAAACTAATGCTCGTCTTGTAATGCCGGTTGCAACTTATCAACAAATCATGAAGGGATATCCTGTAGATATGTTCTTCTATGCAAATAACTATTCAACTGATTCTAATATTATGGTAAGATTTGATAATAAATTAGATGCAATAAATGTATTTAAACAAGGTGCTAGAGTAGCTAAAGGTACAACTAGTGAGAAGGGACTTGTTACAAGTTATTTTGCAAATCCATTCGGACCAACTCAATTACAAGATTTATGTAATCCTCTACTAGATGAATATTTTGATGTTTTATTTAAAACAAATATTCCAGTAGGTGAGATTCATACACGTCTTGCGGTAAGTGGTATGGAACATGAAGGACCAAAAGAGGTTGCAAAGTTCTTATTTGAACTAGTAAAGAAAGAAGCCTAAGATACTCTTTTAAGGAGTAGTATGACTAAAATTATTAGTGGTAAAGATTTAGCAAGTAAAGTTAAATCAGATGTTAAAAAAGAAATAGAACAATTACAATTAGATGGTTTTAGACAACCTAAACTATCAGTTATTCTAGTAGGAGAAGATCCTGCAAGCCAATCCTATGTAAAGGGTAAGTCTAAGGCTTGTGGTGAAGTTGGTATTATTAATGATACTATTGTACTTCCTACAAACACTACTGAAGAAGAAGTATTAAAAAAGGTAGATGAACTAAATAATGACTCATCAGTTGATGGTATTTTAGTTCAATTACCTCTTCCTTCACATTTAAATGAAACTAATGTTATCGAACGCGTTGATGTTTTAAAAGATGTAGATGGATTTAATTCTTTAAATGTAGCTTATTTATATCAAAAGAAGGATTGTATATATCCATGTACTCCTAAAGGTATTATTAAACTAATTGAATCAGCAGGAATTGAAATTAGTGGTAAGAATGTATGTGTTATCGGACGTAGTCAAATTGTAGGACTTCCTAGTGCTAAATTATTACTTGATAAGAACGCAACAGTTACTATATGCCACTCTAAAACACGTAATTTAAAGAATATTACTAAGAAAGCTGATATATTAGTTGTAGCCTTAGGTAAAGCTAAGTTTATTACTAAAGAATATGTTAAACATTCTGCTTGTGTAATAGATGTAGGAGTTAATAGAGACCCTGTAACTAATAAATTATGTGGTGACTGTGATTTTGATTCATTAAATGGATATGTTAAATATTTAACTAAGGTTCCTGGTGGCGTAGGACCTATGACTATTTCTTGTTTAATGGAAAATACACTTGAATTATATAAAAAACATATTAATAAATAACATATGAGGATATCCTAAAATAGGGATATCCTTTTAAAATGGAAAAATTTTCACAAAAACTCTTGTAAAGCGCTTTCACAAGGCGTATAATGATAACAGATTTATGAATAGCTTAAATTCATAGAACTAAAAGGAGAAAAGAAAAATGAAAAAAAGCGTAAAGATTTTAGGTACAATTTCTGCTGCAGCATTAGCTGCTGTTGCGATGACATCATGTAAGCATGATTCACCTGCTGACGACACTAATACTTCAACAAAACCTAGCGAGACAGAAACAGAAAAGACAAATACAGAATCAAAACCAACTGAAAGTACAAAACCAACTGAGAGTACTCAACCTAGTACAACTACAGGTGGATCAAGTACTTCAACAGGTACTACTACATCAGGAGATGCTGAATACAGCGTTACTATCAATAAAGCAAATGTTAAGACAACATATATTCTTGGTCAAGTTATTTCTTATGAAGGATTAGTAATCACTGATTCTTTAGGCAATGAATTAGCTGTAGACGGAACAAATGTTATTATTGATGACTCTTCAATTCAAAGAGATACAGATAATTGTGTTAGTGAAGTTGGAGAATATGAAGTAACAATCATTGTTAAACATGAAGGTAAAGTAGTTGCAAGAGATACTATTACTATTTCAGTAGTTGCTGAATTAGTTCAAGAAATATCTACAGTTGAAGAATTCCTTGCAATGCGTCAATACAATGATGAATCAGGATATAATTTAAATACTTATAAATTAACTGCCGATATTGATTTAACAGGAGTAGAACTTCCTGATCCAGCTGCAAATTTAAAAGGTAAATTTGACGGTAATGGACATACAATTAAGAATGCAGTATATGCTGCTGGTTCATCAAAATTAGGTTTATTATTTGATACAGTACAAGGAAATGCTGTTGTTGAAAATGTTAAATTCTTCAACTGTTCAGTATCAAGTACTCAAGAAAGCTGTGCTATCATTGCAGGTGAAACAACTTCATCTGATTCAAATATTACAATTAAGAATGTAGAATTTAACCTTTGTACAGTTTCTACAAGCAATAACTATGCAGGTCTTGCAATTGCACGTTCTGAAACTGGTACTAATATTACATTCAATTTAGAAAATATTACTGTTAAGAATTATTCATCAGTATCATGTTCACAATATGGTGGTGGTATCTTTGGTGATATCAATACTTCTACTGTTATTGCGAAGAACTTAGATTTAGACTTTACATCTACAACAAGTGCTAATGGATCACAATTAGTAGGTAGAAATAGAGGAGGTAATATTACAGCTGAAAATATTATTTTCCGTGGAGCATTTGATACTGATAGCGGATCATGTGGTTATGTAAATGGTGGCGGTAAAGAGAGTGCTACTGTTACTATGAAAAATATTTTAGTATTAGGAACTCATAATGGTTCAGGTGATTTACTTTTTGGTAATAGTAAGGCTACTAGCCTAACAGCTGAAAATATTTATTATGTAAATGCTGGTAAATCAACTGTAAAAGATAGTTATTCACAAATTGCACAAAGTGCCGTTACAGCTGATTGGTGCACTAGCACATTAAAACTTGATGATGCTTGGGAAGCAGACTCAACTACAGTTATCAAATTAAAGAGTGCTTCTTCAAATACACCAAGTGAAGATGCTACTGTTGTAAATGTACAAGTATCAACAACTGCTGTTAAGAAAGAATACTTTGCAACTGACAAGTTCTCACTTGATGGTATTTCAATTATCTCAATCTATTCTGATGGTGCTCTAAAGATTAGCCAAACTGTAGAAAACTATAAGATTTATAATGAACAAAATGAAGAAGTATCATTAACTGATGGTACATTTGGAAGTCTTCCTACAGGAGATTATACAGTTAAGATTACTGATTATCCTCAAGAACCATCATTTGTAGTTCAACTCGTTAATTATACTGATGTTCAAGTTGAAACTGGTGACACAAGTTTAATTTATGTTGCTGGAAACAAGTTAGATTTATCTAATGTTTATGTATATTCAAATAAAACAAACGGAACAAGAGACTATGTTGCAATTAAGAATTGCCAAGTAGAAGTTAAATGCGGTGATACTGTAATTGCTCAAGATGCAGTGTTAAATACTATTGGTGAATACACTGTAACAGTTACTTCAAACGGATTTAGCGCAAGCTATAAGTTTGAAGTAGTTCAAGCTGATGAACAAAACAAGGCTTATGTTAAGGTTGTTGTTGATCAAGCTCAAGAAGCTTCACAAGTTTGGAATAGTGTTGATGCTAGCGAAGATACTGCTTCATATACAGGATACTATTCATTCAATACAATTGAAAAGGCTGTTAACTACTTAACTAATTTAGGTTTAGCAGATGATGCAGCTAAGGTAATCGAAGTTAAGGCTGGTACTTATAGAGAAAAGGTTACAGTATCTATTCCTAATGTAACTATTTATGGTGCTGGTGAAGCAACTACTGAATTAGTTTATAATGTTTGCGAAGATTCTACTTCATTAAATGGTAGTGATGCATATAAGATGAATTGTGCAACATTAATTGCTACTGATAAGGCTGTAGGATTCACTTTAAGCAATATCTCTGTAACTAATGACTTTGATTATGAACATTCAACACTTGCTTCTAAACAAGCATTCGCATTCCAATCAAATGCTGATAAGACTGTTGTTAAGAACGTAACATTCTCTTCAGTTCAAGATACATTATATGCAAACGCTGGTCGTCAATATTATTATAAGTGTACTATTAAGGGTGCTGTTGACTATGTATTCGGTGAAAAGGATGTAACTGCATACTTTGATGAATGTACATTCCATACAGTAGCTCGTAAGAATACTGATGGTTCTATTTCAACAAATACTGGTTATGTATTTGCACCTAAGTCAGAAGTAAGTGAAACTAAATTAACTTATAACTATGTTGTAGTTAACTCTACATTTGAAGCTGATGAAAATGTTCCTGTTTCTTCAATCTCAGTAGCTCGTCCTTGGGGTGCTAAAGGTGGTGTAGCAATCCTTGATTCTACATTTACAAATCACTATTCAAAGGATCCTTATACAGGTAGTGGTAAACCAAGATATGATGCAATGAGTGGTCAATCACCTGTTAATGCTAACTTCTATGAATATAACAATAGCGGTGAAGGAGCAATTAGTGAAGAAGTAGCTGGTGTTAAGTTCTTAACAGAAGAACAAGCAGCAAACTACAGAGATATTTCTAAGGTATTAGCTGAAACTAATGGTGGTGTTAAGTATACTGGTGGAGAATTTGCTCCTAAGACTGAAGCTGTTGTAAAGACATTCGTTAAGTGGAATTTAGGTAAAGAAAAGTATGACTTAACAGAAGATAAAGCATTCGTAGCTTCTACAATTGTTGCGTATGATTTATCTTATAATTCAGCTACTGGTGCTTTAACTACTTATAAGGCAATTACTCCAACTGAAAAGTATTACAATGCTGAAGGTGCTGAAGTTACTAGTGAGACTATCATGAATACAGCTGGCACTTATACAGTTAAGTTAGTATATAATGATGTTGTTCTTGGTGAAAAGGAAATCGTTTCTGCAAAAGGTATAACAGAAACTACTATTGAATGGACTTATGGTGGAAAAGAATGGAACTTTGTTAATCCAACTAATGATGTTACATGTCCTGCTGGATCATATACTGCAGGTACTGTTATTGGTGTAAAGACCGAAACAAATAAAGTATCTACGTTAAAGGGTTCAAACAATACAATATATATTGAATCAGCAGAATTTAATGCTTCAACAAGTGCAAAGATTTCAATTGTAGCTGGTTCTACAGCTTCATCTAAGAAAGAGGCAGTTCAAATTTATAGAGTAGATGCATTAGATGCATCTGGTAATGTTGTTGGAACTGTAAATATCAGTATTACTGGATGTGGTGATGGATCTAATAAGTTATTAATGCAAAGTGATGAAGTAACTTTAACTAGTGAAACTTCATTTGTGCTACTTAGAATTTATGCAGTAAGTGCGGCTGGCAATACTGGTAAGTCACATACTATCACTCAAATTAAGACAATCTTAAGTTAAAAATTATAAATATAGTTGACTAGAGCTTTGTCTCTAGTCAATTTAAATGTAAAGGAGAAAATATGAAAATTAAAAAAGTATTAATTCCTTTTGCTGCTATGTCACTTGTAGGCACACTAGCTCTTACAAGCTGCAATGCAAATGAGAATAATAACACAACACAATCAACTGAACCAGTTGTAGAGGTAAAAGAATACGCTCCTAACGAACTATCAGTAAATGAAATAAATGCCACTACAGTATTTAATTTAGGAGAAAAGTTTAGTTATGATGGTTTAAGAGTTACTGTTGTATATTCAAACTATACAACAAGAGTATTAGCTGATAATGAATATGTCGTAGATAGTTCTAGTTTTGATTCTTCAAAGGCTGGTACATATGACATTCATGTAGTATATACTAGTGAAAAGAATGTACGTGTTACTAAATCATATCAAGTAACAGTTAAATCAATCGCAGAAGAAGCTACTCCACATGTACTTGGAATTGAGGCTTCTATTGAAAAAACTAGCTATAATGTTAATGAAGCATTTAGTTCAAAAGGATTAAAAGTTACTGCTTACTATTCTGATGGTACAAGTAAGGATGTTACTAATGAATCTCAAACAGATGAGTCACTTATTAATAATAGTCAAATGGGTGTATCTCAATATAAGGTAACTTATAAAGAAAAATATACAAAAGATGGTAAAGAAGAAACTAAGGAATGTAAGACATTTATCTTAATTACTTTTGATGCTGTATTAGGTAGGGTTGAATTTGTATCTGGTACAACAACAGTTGAACAAGATACAGTTGGTCCTGATGGTACTATGTCTAGTCTTGATATATCTGACTGGGTAATTAAGGGTACATTCTATGATAAAGATTATAATTCATTTGATACAAATATAGATTCATCAAAGGTTACAGTTTCTAACTTTAATGCGGGTGCTGCAGGAGACCAAAAAGTTACAATTTCTTATAGACATGGTAATGTTACTAAGACTTGTACAACTATAGTTCATGTAACTGCTATTGCTGATCCTGATTATCAATTTAATGCTGGAACTCTTCCTCAAGCTAATAATACATCATTAACAGAAGAAACAGTAATTGATGATGTTCTTTCAGCTGGTATGAAGTGTCAAATTAAGGATGAATCAACACCAAAGGTATATGGTACACTTTCATTTGCTAAACGTATCCAAACTAATGGTGCAGGTAAGGCTGAAAATGCTAACTACATTAAGTTTACATTAACTAGCGATGCTACTGTTGCAATCATCGGACGTGCATCAGATGCTTCTAAACCTGTAACTGCTGCAGGATTCTATGATGTAAATAATTCACTTGTAAGTACATCTTATGCTTACTCAATAGATATTTCTAAATATAAATATGAACTAAAGGCTGGAACTTATTATTTCTATGATCCAGGATATGCAGTTCAAATTTATGGTATACAAATTTGGTATAAATAGGAGGCTAGAGGAATATGAAAAAAAAGAGAATATTAATTGGTTTATCTTCATTAGTTCTTGCATCAGCTCTTGCTTCTTGTAAAACTAACGATACTCCAAACAACACTAGTGGTACTTCAACAACTGGTAAGGTTGAAAGCGATGATATGAATAAGAAAGTAGATAATAACGATGACTTAGTATCTACTACATATTATGCATCACCTTCAGTTGCAATCGAATATGATTTTGATAAGGAATTAAATGAATTACCTCAAGATACTCCAGTACATAAAGGTACTAAGGATGATCCTTGGGATATTTATACAGCACTTCATTCAATCGGTGCTGGAGATACATTAATTCTTATGGAAGGTACTTATAAAACACCTAATAGATTTACATTATCTCAATCAGGTAATGCTAAGAGAAGAATTAAGGTTATCGGTGAAGGTACTGTTGTACTTGATTTTACAGGACAAGAAGTTCTTTCATCAAGCCGTGGTATCCAATTAGTTGGTGATTATTGGGATTTCTATAACATTGAAATCACTAAAGCTGGTGACAATGGTATGTACATTGCAGGAAGCTACAACAAGATTGAACTTTGTAAATTCCATGAAAACCAAGATACAGGTTTACAATTAGGTCGTGCTTCATCAGGTGATTCATTTGTTGAAACTTGGCCTAGTAACAACTTAATTCTAAATTGTACATCATATAATAACTATGACGTTGAGACTCTAGGTGAAAACGCTGACGGATTCGCTGCCAAACTAACAGTAGGTGAAGGTAACGTATTCGATGGTTGTATTGCTTATAGAAATGCTGACGACGGTTGGGATATGTTTGCGAAAGTTGACTCAGGTAACATTGGTACAATTACTCTATTAAACTGTGTTGCATTTGAAAATGGATTCTTACTTGATAAGACTCTATCTAATACATCAATTACTGGTGGTACTGATTATTTAAGTTCATACGCAACAATGAATGGTGACGGTAATGGATTTAAGCTTGGTGGTTCATCAATGACTGGTGACATGATCTTAAAGAACTGTATGTCATTCAATAATAGAATGGGTGGATTTGCAGATAACTCAAACCCAGGTACATTACAATTATTTGATTGTACATCATACAATAACTCTGTATACATGTCTATGACTGATGCTAATCAACAAGTTGATGTAACAGGTGATACTGGAGACTTTGGTGCTAACGATGGTGAATGTAAGAACTTCGCAATGGCTAGAACTGAAGGCTCATACAATACATTCGAAGGATGTTTATCATATTTAACTAATAACACTAATGAATCAATCGCTTATGAAAACTATGATGATTATAAGGGTGCTGCATCTTATTCAATTTTTGCAAGTGGTAAGAATAAGTATACTCAAATTACTACTCCAATTGATTCATCAAGTTATGAAACTAAGAAGGCAGGAACTGCATTCAATGGAACTTTAAATGATTCTACATTTAAGTCAGTTAGTTTAGGATTTACTGTTAAGAATAATAGAAATATTGATAAAGAACTTAGAAATGCTGACGGTTCAATCAATATGGGTGATTTCCTTGCAATCAACGAAACATCAGAACTTGCTACATTCAATAAGGGTAAAGCTATTGGTTGCGTACTAAATAAGAAGACAAGTGCTGAATACGAACATGTTGATTGGGTTGTTCCTACATATGAAAACCAAAATGTTTCTAGTGATTTAGTAAGAGTTCAAGGTGCTATTGATGTACTTGAAGTTATGTGTCATCATGACTATGTATATCAAGATATTAACCTATTAACAATGGTTAATGGTTTACACGTTACTTGGTATTCTTCAGATGAAGACGTATTAAAGATTGGTTACTATATTAATGAATCTGTTTCACATAGATCTTATTTAGTTGCTAACGTAAAGAGACAAGCAGAAGATAAACAAGTAAAAGTTGTTGCTACTATTTCTTTAAATGAAATTAGTTTACAAAAGGAATTCACATTAACTATTAAGGGATGTGAAAAACAAATCGGTAAGATTACAGGATATGATTCTAAGTATATTGTAGAACAATATTCAGTATTCGATTTACCAGAAATTGTTGCTACTGACGCTAACTCATATTCAGGTAATAATTTAGTATTAAATGAAGATTATACTAAATCTACAAAGTATGAATATGCTCAATCTACAAATGATGAATATTATACAGTAGATGGTGTATATACAGCTAATTCAGGTGTATATAAGGTAACTACAACTATTACTTCTAAGGTTAATACTAATGAAACATATGAAGTATCTTACTTAGTATATGTATTATCACCTAAGGCTAATATTGATGTATCTCAAGATGCAAGCTTAGCTTCTAAGTATGGTATTACTCAAACTAATGGTTATAACTATCAAGTAAATGCTACTAGAGATGGTGCTAAGGTATCAGCTGCATTCACTAACATTTATGGTTATATGTATGCTGTTACTAGTGAAAGTGAATCAATGACAGCTGAAGAAGTTATTGCAAATGGTACAAGAGTTGATATTAATGATGAATATCAAGAAGTAATTGCTCCAAATGATAATAGTAAGGGATACAACGTATTCATGGTTGTAACTAACAGAGATGGTTCTGTTGTATCTAATGTATTTAGCCAAAAGATTACTACTCAATCTATTAATAATGCAAAAGATTTCCATAATGTTGCTACATCACAATCAAGTTCTACAGTAATTTACTTACTTGAAAATGATATTGACTTTACTAATGAAACTGACTTAAAGTGGAATACTACTCAAGTATTTAGTGGTTTATTAAATGGTAATGGTCATAAGATTTCTGGTATCTCTATTGTAGGTGGTGCTAGTGAACAAAAGATGACTAATATCTTCTACAAGGTTAAGAATGGTACTATCATGAATATTACATTCGAAAATATTTCAATTGTTACTTCAAACGCTAAAGACCAAGATACTGGTATCATTGGTAATATGTGTGGTGGTTATATCTATAATGTAGCCTTAAAGAATGTTAAGGTTAATGGTGTAACTGAAGTTGGTGGTCTAGTTGGTCAATTATCTGGTGGTACTAACTATATTAGTAAAGTATCATTAGTTAACCCAATGGAAAAGGGTTGGATTTCAGCTAGTGGTAAGTACTTTGGTGGTATTGTAGGTAATATGCAAAAAGATACTGAAGAATCTAAGGTGGAATTATACATGGAAGATATCTATGTTAATGCATACATTGGTAACCACGTTGACGCTGGATACATGGCTGGTATCTTAGGTAGAAATAAGAATGAATTTGAATCATACTTATTAAATATGAACCGTTGCTACTTCACAGGTGTAGTTGATACAGGTTATACATATTCTGGTGGTGTAGTAGGATCTCTAGATTCAGCTGCTGGTAGCGTAACTATTAGAAACTGTGTAAGTGATGCTACTCTAATCATTAAGGATACTGTATTAAATAAAGATACAACTGAAATTGGACAAAAGAATAACTCTCCTATTGTAGGTAGATTTACTTATAATGAAGAAAAGTGCAAGTTCAGTGGTAACTATGGTCCTTATAATGAATACCATGCAGAAGTTGCAAACTATGATGATGAATTCGCATCTAAGATTTTAACTGAAAGCTTCTGGACTAGATTAGGTTATAAGACAGAAAATGGTTGGACATTTGATTCTGAAACTAATACAATCTATCTAACTAATTCTAAGTAATAAAATTAATACCGAGTAAGATAAAACTTACTTGGTATTTTTTTATACCTTAAATTAAGGTATAATAGAGAAAAAGTAGAGGTTAAGTATATGAATTTTATTAATATATGTAAAAAGACCAAAACTAAATATGATAGTATTTTCGAATCAGACAAGAAGACTTTTATATTGTTAACTATTATTTTAACAATAGTATCTGCAGTCATATTAATGTATTTTAATTTTGTTCCTAATACATTCTATAACTGTAATTCAGATGATGTAGTACAATATTATCCTTATATATCAGGAGTATTTACACGTATAAAGAATGGAACTTTTTCTATCTATGATACTTCCTTGTGGGGTGGAGGTAGTACTTTCTCAGGACTATACTATATTCCTATTGATATATTCTTAGTTATTGCGTTTATTTTGTCATTTGTTATGGAAACTGAGTTTGCATACTGGTTTAGTTTAATTTTAAAAGTATGTGCAGGCGCTATGCTAATGTATGTAGTATTAAGTAAGAAGAACTTTAAAAAGAAGGTATGCTTATTACTTAGTTTAGTATATGCATCAACTGCCTTACTTCAAGCTTATGTAATATTTCCTGTATATTTAGGAATAATATTCTATGCACCACTTGGGATGATTGTAACTGATTGGTTCTTTGAAGATAAGAGAAGAAATTTAAGTTTAATCATTATACCTATGTTTGTATTACAAGTAGTATTATTTGACTATTATATAGCTTATATGTTACTTGCGTTTGTATCAATATACTTTGTATTAGAGGGTATATTAAAGAATAAGAATATATTTACTAAAGAATTTATTAAAGATTTCTTATTATTCTTTAGTTTTATCTTACTAGGAGTACTTGTAAGCTCTGCAATTCTATTACCTAGTTTCTTATATATAATGCATCAAACAAGTAGAACTAGTAATGATTTTGATAATTTCTTTTTATTCTTAAATTATAATTATAAAACATATGGAGCAGGTATTTCTTATACACATTACTTTACTCAATTAATGAATTTCTTTATTCCAAACTATCCTAATGCATTGTGTTTACAACCATCAGGCGGATATGTAAGAGAACACGCTAGTTTTTATATGACTACAGGATTCTTAATCTATTTCTCTAGATTTTTCTTTATTAAAGATAAGAAATTAAATAACATTAAATTCTTTGTGTTCTTACTTAATTTAATGTTTGCAATCCCAATGTTTTCATTTATATTCTCAATCCAAAAGATATCATATGTTAGATGGTTCTTTATTCCATATACACTAAATATTCTAGCATCAGGATATTCAGCTAATTACACATTTAAATTAAATACTAATATACTTGCAAATATAGTACCTCAAGTAGTACTTCTTATAGGACTAATATTAATGATTTGGATACTTAAAGTAAGTCCTGATATGTTTGAACATTATTCAAAGTATAGTACTAGTAGTATTAATAAATCATATTTCTATATGTTATTAATAGGAGAAATAGTATTTATCATTCTATACCTATTAAATATGATTATTCCGTTTGGAATAAAACTATTTAAGAAAGACCATGTTCAAAAGATTAATTTTATGCCTCTATTAATAGTATCTGAATTAATTTTCTCTTTAGTTGTAGTATTCTCAACATCTGGTTCTAGTCAATATAGTACTAAATATACTTATCGTGCTACATTAAATGTTGATTATGCGAAAAATAATTTAGGATATAATTACAATGAAATAGAACGTATTAATTTATATACTGAAGATAAGAATCAAGCTAATGCGGATATAATGTATCAAAATGTTAATCCATATAATTTCTTCCAATCATTCTATACAACAAGTCTTGATGATTATCAATATTATATTCATGGTAAATCAGTTAGTTTCTGGTCTAGAAGAGGAATGTATGGATATTCTTTAGTAAATGGACCAATGCTAAATGTTAAGTACATTATTTCTGATACTAGTTATGAATCATATATTAGTGATACTGAAGAAATAGATACTGTAGCTAATCTATATTTACCTAGTAAGTATTATTCTCACTCTACTGCAACTCCATTTAAAAAAGAGATGGATTACTATAAATTAGAAAAATCATATCCATTTATTGTTTATGATAGTTTAATTTATAAATCAGTACGTTCTACCCCTAATAACAATTCACTATATAACGATCTAGCTTTACTAAATTATGCTTATATAACATTAAATGAAGAATTCTTTGATGATACTATTAACTATACACGTGATAATCTTGATGAAACTCTAGATATATCAAGATATGGCACACTATCTAGTGAAGCTATAGATTGTATTAATAAAGCTCAAGTATTTAATACTTATATTAAAGATAATATTACTATGAAGAACTATTATACAAATTTAAATAATAGTGGTAATACTTATTTATGTACAATAAGTGAAGGTACATATTTACCTAGTGGATATACTGAATATGATTTAACTAAATTATCTGATGCTGAATATAACAAATTAATGTCATATGATGCTTTATATGTAATTCCTCAAAGTTCTAGTTTTGATGGTTCTACAACTAATCAAGATATAAGAAGTTATATTTATGTACATGATACTAAAACTGATATGTTATACCCAATGCACTATAATGTAGGATACTTTAAAGAATTAGGTCTTAATATTGATAAGATGTATGT
>CAVAIM010000009.1:0-16829 GCA_963588755.1 bacterium
CCTTTTAAACTTCCACACATTGTAACATTTAATAAATCACCTGATGCATTACATTGTACATTATCATTAACATTATAAAGATTAGATTTAAAATATATACTACCATAATTTAGGTTATATGCAATCTCACTTACTATTTGAGCTATTTCTTCACTTCTTAAAAGAATAGGACAATCTAAAGCTTTATCAAGTTTAACTGCAGAAGCTCTATCACTAACATCATTTAAAGCTTCACTTATAGTTTTATATAAATCATTCTCATTAAACTCTGAAATATGAATAGCTTTATATAATTCAACTGAATTACCTTTTTGATCAATATCATATGTAGGGATAAGTTCAATCATTGCGTCATAGCTAACTTCTGATTTATCAATATTTACGCTATTTACGATATGAGTCTTATTCTTATTAATAAATATTTCACATGCGTTAAATTGTGCTTTTGAATTATCTTCAGCTTTCTTTACTACATCGTATATCATTTTACCTAGAGACTTTGGTTCATAATCTTTAAAGTTAGAATCAACTGTTGAATCTTGAGTTTCATCTTTAGGTAATACATATTTCTTATTATTAATAATCTTTGCAGTATCAATCGCATTAGCTATCTTTTCTTCTACTGCTTCTAATTCATCATTTACAGATAAAGAGAAAGCTGCACTACCTCTAAAGTCATCATGGTCAACGTATACGTATACTTTAGTTGAATTAGTATTAGTAGAACGAACAGTTTCTAATTTTTCTTTTACAAAGAATAATTCATAACTTTCCTTAGATCTATTAATTATCTTGTAATCACTAATTTCTTTATTATTTTTTAAAATTGAACAAATGTCTATCATTAGCTTAATTTCACCTTTGCTTTCAAGTGTGGTCCACCATCTGATACTCTAACCCATTCCTTGTATCCTTTTCCACAAGAACCTGAACCGATAATTTCAAATTCATCAGATACAGCTGAAATAGATTTTAATAAATCAGGTACAAATCCACTCATAACTACAGGGCTTACCCAATTGTCAGTTAACTTACCATCAACTATTTCAATACCATATTCACATACACATTGAATAGCCCAATTCTTAGGGTCTTCCATACCATTATTTGTTTCAAATAACATATAACCATGCTTAATACTTGAAATCATATCTTCTAACTTATCATTACCTTTTTCAAAATAAGTATTAGTCATTCTTGTATAAGCTTTTCTGTTATATTTTTCTCTTCTTGAATTACCTGTAGGCTTAATTCCTAGTTCTTTAGCACTAGTAAAGTCACAAATACCGGAAACTAAGATACCGTCTTTAATAATTTGAGTGTTAGTTGCAAGAACACCATCATCATCAAAGAAGTAGCTTGCAGCTGAAAGAACATCTTTAGCTCCATCTCTCATATTACAGATAGGTGAGGCTACATATTCTCCTACCATATACTTAGCTAAGGCTCTATCCTTAACAAATTGGTCCATTTCAACTCCATGTCCAAATGCTTCATGAGCGATAAGTCCTGTAATTGATGGGTCAGTAATTACATCATATACACCTGGTGTAATAGCTTTAGCTTTTGCAAGGTGTTCTGATTTGTATACTAATTCATCTATCTTAGATGGAAGATCATCTAACACTTCTTTAATATTATTAGAATATGCGCCAACTCTTGATTGTACCATCTTCTTATCATCTGATACATAAACTCCTAAAATCACACCATTAACCCATGTAAAATGCTCAGTTAATTGTCTTTTCTTTGAAATGAACATTTTAGATTCATCTCTTGTAGTTATTCTAACACCTGCATTTACAAAATGTTTATCACTGTTTAATGTTTTCTCTACATTACTCTTACAAAATTCAAGTAATTCTTTATTTGAATATTTGTCTAAATCAGACTCTCTTTCAAAGTCCTTAACAAGTTCTTCTTCATCGAATGTAATGTTATCGATTTCTTTATCTTTTAGCTCATCACTAACATCTACGCTATCGATAATCTTCTTTGAAAGACTTACAATATCACTTTCAAAATTATCAAATGAATATTCAAAGAATGCATTACCATTACTCATTTTTACAACAAAACCTTGTTGTTTATCAAAATCATTTTCACTAATACTAGATGACATCTTATCTGCACTTACAACTGTACCAGTTACATCATTCGCAAGTATAGATACATATTTAAATGTTTTAGATAATTCATCTACTAAATCAATACAAGATTGTTTATTTAAACTTAAAAATTTAGATATCTTCATATTGTACCTTCTTTCTATTACATAAGATTATATCATAATGTTTATTTTTTTAAATCATTATGCACTAATTCTTTAAAGTTTTAGAATAAAATAAAAAGAATCTCATAAGTTTCCTTATAAGATTCCAGTTAATTTAAAATATTACTTAGGTTGCTTACCGATATAAGCTAAGATACCACCGTCAACATATAAGATGTGACCATTTACAAAGTTAGAAGCATCGCTTGCAAGGAATACAGCTGGTCCTTGTAAATCTTCTGGAGTACCCCAACGAGCTGCTGGAGTTTTTGCAATAATGAATTGGTCAAATGGATGACGTGAACCATCTGGTTGAATCTCACGAAGAGGTGCAGTTTGAGGAGTTGCAATATAACCAGGTCCGATACCATTACATTGAATATTATATTCACCATATTCTGAACAAATATTCTTAGTAAGCATTTTTAGACCACCTTTTGCAGCAGCATAAGCAGAAACTGTTTCTCTACCAAGTTCTGACATCATTGAACAAATGTTAATGATCTTACCATGACCTTTCTTAATCATACCAGGAATTACAGCCTTAGCCATAATGAATGGTCCGTTTAAGTCAATGTCGATAACCTTTCTGAAATCAGCAGCGCTCATTTCAATCATAGGAATACGCTTAATGATACCAGCGTTATTAACTAAGATATCAATAACTCCTACTTCTTTTTCAACTTTTGCAACAAGTTCATTAACTTGTTCTTCATTAGTTACATCGCAAACATAACCATGAGCCTTAATTCCAGCTTCTTCATAAGCCTTCATACCTTTTTGAACTAACTCTTCATTAATATCATTAAATACGATTGTAGCACCGCAATTAGCATAAGCAGAAGCAATTGCAAAACCGATACCATAAGAAGCACCAGTTACTAAAGCTACTTTACCTTTTAATGAAAAACTATTTAAATCTACCATTTTAAGAATTCCTCCTATAGTTTTTAAAACACTATAATTATAACATTTTAAACGCTTAATGTAAAACGTTTTAGGTGGATAAAAAACAAAAATAGGAACTAGAAATTTTCATCTAGTTCCTAATAATTTATCTATTATTCAAGTTCAAATGCACCTGTATATAATTGATAATATTTACCTTTTTGTTCAATTAATTCATCATGACTACCACGTTCAATGATTACACCATGTTCAAGAACCATAATAGCCTTTGAGTTCTTAACTGTTGAAAGTCTGTGAGCAATAACGAATACTGTTCTACCATCCATTAACTTGTCCATAGCACTAGTTACTAATGCTTCTGTACGAGTATCGATACTTGATGTAGCTTCATCAAGAATAAGTACTGGAGGGTTTGTAATAGCTGCACGAGCAATTGCAATTAATTGACGTTGACCTTGAGAAAGTTCAGAACCATTCTCAGTAAGCATTGTATCATAACCATTTGGTAAGTGTTTAACGAATTGATCTACGTTAGCAAGCTTAGCTGCTTCATATACTTCTTCATCAGTTGCATCAAGCTTACCATATCTAATGTTATCTTTAATTGTACCAGTAAATAAGTTAGTATCTTGTAATACCATACCAAGCGCATGTCTTAAATCTGCTTTCTTTATCTTATTAATATTGATACCATCAAATCTAATCTTACCATCTTGAATATCATAGAATCTATTAATTAAGTTAGTAATAGTTGTCTTACCAGCTCCTGTAGAACCTACGAATGCAATCTTTTGACCTGGTTTAGCAAATAAAGATACATCATGTAATACAATCTTATCACTATAATAACCGAAGTCTACATCGAAGAATCTAACATCACCTTGAAGTTTTGTATAAGTTAAAGTTCCATCATGATGAGGATGTTTCCATGCCCAAACACCAGTACGTTCCTTAACTTCTACTAATTCACCATTAACTTCTTTAGCATTAACTAGAGTTACATAACCATCATCAGTTTCACTCTTTTCATCAATAAGTTCAAAGATTCTCTCAGCACCAGCTAAACCAAGTACAATCATATTGAATTGGTTAGAAGCTTGAGAAACTTGGTTACAGAACATTCTATTGTATGAAATATAAGCTACAAGACCTACTACAGTAAATCCTAATACATGATTTAATGCAAGTAGAGAACCTACCATGATA
This sequence comes from bacterium, assembly GCA_963588755.1. Lineage (GTDB taxonomy): Bacteria > Bacillota_I > Bacilli_A > Acholeplasmatales > Anaeroplasmataceae > JAEELC01. The sequence continues at coordinate 4,388 of CAVAIM010000009.1, forward strand.
GTAACACCATAAGAGATATAACCTAAGTTATTCATAATAGGCATTAAGATGTTTGCAAATATATTAGCTTTAGTTGAAGAATAACATAAGTCTTCATTGATCTTATCAAATCCTTCAATTGCTTCAGCTTCATGATTGAATACCTTAACTACTTTAACACCTGATAACATTTCTTCAATATAACCATTTAGATTACCAACATCAATTTGTTGTTTAACGAATCCTTTACCAGATTTACCACCTAAGCTCTTTGTTACAAGAAGCATTACTACTACCATTAATACAATTACAATCGCAAGAATGCAGTTTGATGCAATCATAAAGATTAAAAGGAATATCATCATTAATCCTGATTGGATTAAAGAAGGTAGTGATTGAGTAATAAGTTGACGTAAAGTATCAGTATCGTTTGTATAACGGCTCATGATTTCACCATGAGGGTGTCTATCAAAGTATACGATAGGTAAGCTTTGCATGTGTTCAAACATCTCATCTCTTACCTTCTTTAAAGTACCTTGACCAATAATAGCCATTAAACGAGCATTGATATAAGCTGTAATAACACCAGCTACATAAATAATAATTAAAGGTAATACTTTAAGGAATACATACTTAGCTAAAGATTCACCTTCAACATAGTCAACGAAGAATAATTGTTTTCCTGTTTCATCAGTTGCAACAACTTGGCTTGGGAATGATGCACCATAAACTGAAGCAAATGAAGTAACAGCCATACATAGGAATACAATAATAAGTTGTAACCAATAATGTTTGAATACAAATTTTAATAAACGACCAAATGTTTTCATTGGGTTCTTGGCTTTTTTACCACCACGCATTTTATTATTTACACTAGGCATTATTCTCACCTACCCCTTTAACTTGAGTTTCATAAATTTCTCTATAAATCTCATTAGTTTTAACTAATTCATCATGTGTACCATAACCATTAATCTTACCATCATCAAGAACGATAATATGGTCACAATCTTGTACTGAAGAAACTCTTTGTGCAATGATAATCTTAGTTGTAGCTGGAATTTCTTCTCTAAATGCTTTTCTAATAAGCGCATCAGTCTTAGTATCTACAGCACTTGTAGAGTCGTCTAGGATTAAAATCTTAGGCTTTTTAACTAGAGCACGCGCAATACATAATCTTTGTCTTTGACCACCAGATACGTTTGTACCACCTTGGTCAATATGAGTATTATATTTATCTGGGAATGTTTGAACGAATTCATCAGCTTGAGCAAGCTTAGCTGCATGGATTAATTCTTCATCTGTTGCTTCCTTATTACCCCAACGTAAGTTGTCAAGAATAGTACCAGTAAATAATACGTTCTTTTGTAAAACTACTGAAACTTCATCTCTAAGTTTTACAACATCATAATCTTTAACATTAGCTCCACCAACTAATAATTCACCACTAGTTACATCATAAAGACGTGGAATAAGGTTAACAAATGTTGATTTAGCAGAACCTGTACCACCAATGATACCTACAGTTTCTCCTGATTTAATAGTTAAGTTAACATTTTCAAGATTTAACTTATTTAAATCATGTACGTAAGAGAAATTAACATTCTTAAATTCAATAGTACCATCTTTAACAGTCTTTAATCCGTTTTCATTTCTTTCAATTGCAGGATCTTCATTTAATACTTCTCTAATACGGAATGCTGATTCTGTAGCCATTGAAATCATAACGATAATGAATGAAATCATCATTAATGAACCTAAGATTTGCATTACGAATGCAACTAAGGCAGTAATATCACCAGCATTCATTGATCCATTATAGAATAATTGACCACCAATAATACAGATTAAAATGATACATGCATGAGTTGCGAATTGCATTAATGGGTTATTGAATGCAAGTACTGACTCAGCTTTAGTTGAATAGTAATAAACAGCTTCACTAGCACTATGGAACTTCTTAATTTCATAATCTTCATTTACGAATGATTTAACTGTTCTTTGTGATTGTGCATTTTCTTCTACTACAGTATTTAATTGGTCATAACGCTTAAACATAACCTTAAAATGCTTATTAGCACAATACATAATGATTCCAAGACCGACAATGATAAATGGAATTACAATTAAGAATGTAAATGAAATTGTTGGATTAATGACAAATGCCATTATGAATGAGAATATAAACATCGCTGGTGCACGGAATGTGATTCTTATAATCATCATGAATGCATTTTGTACGTTGTTTACATCTGTTGTAGTACGAGTAATTAGGGATGCAGTTGAGAACTTATCAATGTTTTCAAATGAGAATGTTTGAACCTTATGATAAATTTGTTCACGACCATTCTTTGCGAAACCACAGCTAGCCTTAGCTGCATAATATCCTGCAAGAGCACCAGCTAGTAGAGCTATTACTGATGTTAAGATCATCAATACAGCAGCTATTGTTGCAGCTTGAGATGCACTCTTAGCTTGTAAACTAGCATCAGATTGATATTTAGCTAAAAAGCCAAAAATATAAATTCTTGCAGCATTACTTTCATTATAAATTGGAGAATCAGTAGGGTTAATGAAGTTAACGATATCTGACATCATCAAAGGAATTAAGATTTCAAGGAATGATTCAATACAAACTGTAATAGGTGTTAATATTGTTTCTTTCCAATATCCTCTTACAAAATTAATAAGATGTGCTTCTTTTTTTAATTTCATCTTATTTTTCTTAAAGTTTCTTTTTTTCTCTTTTTCGTTTTTTAGGATTTTCTTTTCTTCTTCTTTTAAGTAAGTATATTTACCCATTTTATTTACCTCCTAGTCCTTATTTATTTCAGAAATTATCTTATCTAATATAGAGTTTAGATTAGATACTTCATCTTCAGTCAAAACTTCTTTAGTCTTTTTTTCATTCATCTCAAAAGATTCTTGAATCAGTTTAACTTTTTCATAACCTAAATCAGTTAGTTTTATTAATTTAATCCGTGAATCATTTTCACAAGATTCTCTTTTAACAATACCATTTCTTTCTAGGTTATTTATCATAGAATTTAAAGATGATTTTCTTACGTGAAACACATTAGCTAAATCAGTTAAATGTACATCATCGGTTTGTTCTGCTAGGTATATAACAAATCTACCTTGTTCACAAGTTAGTCCGTATTTTAGTGTATCAGAATCAACTTTTCTCTTATAAAGTCTATTGATATATGCAATTTTACAACTTAAACTTTCATCATTTTTTGACATAATTTTTCCTCGATTGTTAGAAGCCTAACTATTCTAACACCAATTAATTTAATTATCAAGAAATTATGAAATAAAAGATGAAATGAAAACGCTTTTTATTTTTCAATAATAAACAAAGGACTAATGGTATAAAACCATTAATCCTTTTTCACTCCAGTCACCTCATATGATCTATCAACAAAAGTTGTATGTAACAACTCATGTGATTTTTCGCTCAAAGGTTTACCTAGATAATTTGCATATAATTCCTTAATATTAGGATTTTCATGACAATATCTAATTTTCATCTTTGAATCAATATCATATAAAGTTTTATTTCTATTAATTTTAGCTTCTTCCATAAGTGGTTTCTTAAGTATCTTAATTTGTCCACCACCATTAGCACATCCGCCTTCACAAGCCATTACTTCAATAAAATCATAATATCTTGTACCTGATCTAATCTCGTCAATAACTTTCTTAGCCTCAGCCATCTTATTACATACACAAATCTTTAAGTCATATTCACCAATAGTTACATTAGCTTCTTTAACATTATCAAGACCTCTAACTGCTTCAAACTTTATGAAATCATTAGTTTCAACGTTTTTACCATTAATATAATAATATAGAGTTCTAAGACAAGCTTCTGTTACTCCACCAGAATTACCAAAGATAAGACCAGCACCAGATCCTGCACCTAAAAGCGAATCAAATTCTAAATCATCTAGTGCAAGAAAATCTATATTATGTTTCTTAATCATATTTGCAAATTCATTAGTAGTTATAGATATATCACAATCTCTTCCATTTAATCCTTGAGATTTCATACCTTGATTTAATTCTTCTCTTGAACATTCAAACTTTTTAGCAGTACATGGAGTTACAGATATAACACGTATGTTTTCAGGATTTAAATTGTGGGCTGATGCAAAATAGGTTTTAACCATAGTAGCTTGCATCGCAATAGGACTTTTACATGTTGATAAATGATCTAACATATCCGGATAGAATAATTCAGCAAACTTTACCCAACCAGGACAACAAGAAGTATACATTGGTAAGTTCTTCTTACTCTTAATACGTTCTAGTAATTCAGCTGCTTCTTCCATAATAGTTAAGTCAGCACCCATTGTAACATCTAATACATAGTCAGCACCTAAACTCTTTAAAGCACTAACCATTTTATTAGCTACATTGGTACCGCTAGGCAAGTTAAACGCATCTCCTAAAGAAACACGTACAGCAGGAGCTGTTAAGAATACAGTAGTAATATCTTTATTCAAAAGAGCTTCTTCTACTAAATCAATATCTGATACTTCAGTAATAGCGCCAAAAGGACAAGCAATACGACATTGTCCGCAATTGATACATACTCCATGATCTCCATTTGTTGATAAATCATAAAGAGGGTATACACCTGCAACGTTAGTACAAGCCTTTATACATAATTTACATTTTTTACATAATGAATCGTTACATGTAACAGATACATTATCTAATTCAAGTGGAACACGATGTTCTAATGATGAAAACTTAGACATAATAGCCTCCTAGACAAGGGACAATACATCATCCTCTGATTGACGAGGAACTGATACAAACTTCTTCAAATGAAGTATAACGTCCTCTTGGTTTGTAACATTTGAATGCTCATGAGTTAGAGTGACTGTAATCATAGCCCAATCACCAGATTTGAATTTAGCATTTATTTCATTAACTGTTTCAAATCCTAAAAATCTAACATCATTAGCACAACAAGTCATAATCTTTCTTCCAGGTAAGAATCTAGATAAATCATCAATACCTTCTAGTTCTTGTAAACATGCAAGGAAAGTAATTTCTTTATTATAATATCTTTCATAATTATCAAATGCATCCATATAGAAAGTAGGATATTCACTTTCAAGTAATGTGATAGAATCCTTTGATAAATCATAAGGTAAGTCTTCAGCAAGTGTTTCGCTTAAAGCTCCATCCTTATTTTCAAATGCAATTTGTGCATTCGAATTGAAAGCTCTTATCATTCTTCTATAACTTGCAAGATCCTTAATACCATCACATCTATTGAATACAATTAAATCAGCATCTTTACATACATTATTAAATATTTGTTTCATATTATTAAAATAAACATTAAATGTAGATGCATCAATTAAAGAGATAACTTGCCCCATAACATAATCATCAGGAAGTTCAATATTATCAAAAGAGAAGAAAGAGTTAAACTCTATTACTACTCTTGCAGGTTCATACATATTATCCATTTGTTCAAATAATTCTTTAGTAAGTTTTGATTCATCATGAATGTATTCAACATCTACATAATAGTCATCTAAGAACTTTTGATCATATTCAATTTCTCCTTCTTCACAAACAATAAGTAATGTTCTACCTGCTTGTTTACCATAGTTAGAAGAAATAACATCTCTAATTAAGCTTGTTTTACCGCTTTCTAGAAATCCATTAATTACAAATACTGGTACTTCAACCATACTAATACCTCAATTATTTTAATAATAATTCTTTAATTTCTTTCTTAGATAAATTAGCACCAATTACGCATAATTTACCTGTAGAAATTGCAGAAGTTTCTCTTATTTCTACTTGTCCTGGTACAAGGTCAAATTCATACCAAGTATCAGTTCCTTTAATAATACCCTTAGCTCTTAAAATAGTACCATACTTATCAGTACTTGCAAGAATATCTAAAGCTGATTTTAAAGCATCCTTATCGAATACTTTAGCTGTTTCAAAACCATAAGATGTAAATACATCATCTGCATCTAATTCACCTTCATGGTGGTGATGGCATGAGCATTCTGGATCATCACATTCGTCTTCATCATGATCATGATGGTGGTGATGATGGTGTTCATGTTCTTCCTCATCTTCGTCTTCATCGTCATGGTGGCAGCAGCAACATTCATGTTCATCTTCGTCATCGTCTTCGTCATGGTGATGGTGGTGATGATGTTCATGTTCATCATGGTCATCATCATTGTGATGGCAACAACAATGTTCATCATCTTCGTCTTCATCGTCATCATCGTGGTGGTGATGGCATGAGCATTCTGGGTCATCACATTCATCTTCATCATGGTCATGATGATGGTGATGGTGGTGATGATGACTCTTCATATTTTTAACTTCTTCTAATAATTTAGCTTCAAAATCATCATCGCTTGCTTCATAAGCTTGAAGTAATTTTTCTTCACTTAATTCATCTACTGGAGTAGTAACAATAACTGCATGGTCATTTGCATTTCTAATAATTTCTAATGCTTCTTCAACCTTATCACCTTGAGCTATATCAGTTCTTGATAAGATAACAGTTTTTGCATGAGATAATTGATCAATATAGAATTCACCAAAGTTTCTTAAATACATTTTAGCTTTAGTTACATCACACATACAAACTAAAGCGTTAATCTTTGAATCAGGTACTTTAGCATCTGTTACAGCTTTAACTATATCAGATAATTTACCTACACCTGATGGTTCGATAATAATTCTATCTGGATTATATTCGTTAGCAAGTTTATTTAAGGCTTTTTCAAAGTCTCCTGATAATGAGCAGCAAATACATCCTTCATTTAATTCAGTAATATTAACATTAGCTTCTTTTAAGAAACTAGCGTCAACACCAATTTCTCCATATTCATTTTCTACTAATACAACTTTTTCATTAGTTAATTTTGTCTTTAATAATTTTTTGATAAGTGTTGTTTTACCAGCACCTAAAAATCCTGAAATAATATCAATTTTAATCATAAATTTTCCTCACTTCATAACGTTATTATTTTAACACCATTTATACCTTATTGCAAATCACTTGCAACTTCGTTTTCAGTCCTATATTCAAGTGTTAATTTATTTAATTTAAAATAATTTTTTGCAAGATGTTTATACTCTCTAATTAATGCTTTCTTATTATCTACACCTATATAGTTAAATGTATTAAATCCATCATTTACAAAAGTATTTTTAGAGATATCGAATAAAGTATTATTGATTATTACAAAGTTATAATTCTCATTATCTATTGAAAGATCATGAAACCATGACTTCTTTTCAATTATAACTCTATCAACAGACTTAGGTATATTTATTTCTAACACATTAGAATAATTAATACAAATAGCTTCAACATACTTATTATCTATCACTTGAGGTACAATTGCATACAAATCTTCCTTTGTATCATAATATGGTTTTGAAAATCTAAGTTCATATTTCTTTTTATATTGTGCAAACTGTAAATAAACACCATTAGAGAAATACTTTAAAGCTTTTTTTGATATTGAATATTTACAAGCTATCTCTTTTAATTCTTCCTTTGTTTTATCTTTATAAATAATAAGTAAATTGCCTAGCGGATCAAATATTGCATCATCTTTAACAGTATATTTTGAATAAGAGATAACATTATTAGCCTTTAAGTTAAGGTTTGATATTACCTTAATATTTTCACCAATAATAAATGTATCACAAACAGCTTCATCTTTAATGTCTAATATATCAATTGTTGTATTCTCAACTTTAACATTTGTATCAATTATATCATTATTAAAACATTTAATAATCGCACTTCTTTTAAATAAATCATATTCGAAATTACTATCTTTTTTAATATATTCTAATCTCTTACTTTGCATTCTTTTTGAATCATCTGACCATAATATTTCATATAAATATGTAAATACGTTATATAAAATTATTATGATTAAAATTATGTATAAAACAATCGTACTATTCATTTTATCACCAATAATATTGTATATGAAAAGCTTCATAAATTAAATAAACGCTATTAGAAAAAATGTAAAAAAAAAGAGTTTACACTCTTTCAATTAGATAAATACATATTAGAAAATTTAGCTTGGCAACTACCTACTCTCACATACGCTCTCGTATACTACCATCGGCGTAAAAGTGCTTAACTTCTGTGTTCGGGATGGGAACAGGTGTTTCCACTTTGCAATTATCACCAAACCAAATCTTTCAAAACTAGATAAAATTAAATCGAAAATAATTTAGGTTAAGTCCTCGATCTATTAGTACCGGTCAGCTCCAAGTGTCACCACTCTTCTACATCCGGCCTATCAACCACATGGTCTATATGGGATCTTACCATTTCTGTGGGAAATCTTATCTTAGAGGAGGCTTCACGCTTAGATGCTTTCAGCGTTTATCCGTTCCGTACTTAGCTACCCAGCTTATAGGACTGGCATCCTAACTGGTACACCATTGGTACGTCCATCCCGGTCCTCTCGTACTAAGGACAGCTCTCTTCAAATTTCCAACGCCCACGATAGATAGGGACCAAACTGTCTCACGACGTTTTGAACCCAGCTCGCGTGCCGCTTTAATGGGCGAACAGCCCAACCCTTGGAAGCTTATCCACCTCCAGGATGCGACGAGCCGACATCGAGGTGCCAAACCACACCGTCGCTGTGAACGCTTGGGTGTGATCAGCCTGTTATCCCCAGGGTAGCTTTTGTCCGTTAAGTTGCAACCTTTCCATTCAGCATTGCAAGATCACTAACTCCTACTTTCGTACCTGCTCGACTTGTCTGTCTTGCAGTCAAGCTCACTTCTGCGTTTACGCTCTACGAATGATTTCCAACCATTCTGAGTGAACCTTCGAGCGCCTCCGTTACTCTTTAGGAGGCGACCGCCCCAGTCAAACTGCCCACCTAACACTGTCCTTTGGTATCCACTACCACTAGTTAGACAATCAGTATTTAAAGGGTGGTATCCCAACAACGACTCCACCAAGACTAACGTCCTAGCTTCCTAGTCTCCCACCTATCCTGTACATCAAATACCAATCATCAATATTAAGCTACAGTAAAGCTCCATGGGGTCTTTCCGTCTAATCGCGGGTAACCGGCATTTTCACCGGTAATATGATTTCACCGAGCCCCCTGTTGAGACAGTGCCCAAAGACATTACACCTTTCGTGCAGGTCAGAACTTGCCTGACAAGGAATTTCGCTACCTTAGGACCGTTATAGTTACGGCCGCCGTTTACTGGGGCTTCAATTCAAAGCTTCGAATTGCTTCTAACCTCTCCTCTTAACCTTCCAGCACCGGGCAGGTGTCAGCTCATATACTTCATCTTACGATTTTGCATAAACCTGTGTTTTTGTTAAACAGTTGCTTGGGCTTCTTTTCTGTGACTCACTGTTAAATGAGTTCCCTTTATTCCGAAGTTACAGGGCCATTTTGCAGAGTTCCTTAACAAGGGTTTTCTCGCGCGTCTTAGAATTCTCTTCCTACTCACCTGTGTCGGTTTACGGTACGGGTTGTATATAGATTAACCCTAGAAGCTTTTCTTGGAAGTATGACATCGTAATCTTTTACCTAACATAACTTATCATAAGCCTTACGCATTTAACTATAAGGCGAAACTCGTTATCTCGAATTCAATCCACTAAGAATCAGATCCTAGCCTTCTCCGTCACTCCATCAGTCTATATACAAGTAAATGATTATAAACATTTTGTCCATCGGCTACTCCTCTCGGACTCACCTTAGGTCCCGACTAACCCAGGGCGGACGAACCTTCCCCTGGAAACCTTGAGTTTTTGACGGACAGGATTCTCACCTGTCTTTTCGTTACTTACACCGGCATTCTCACTTCCATACAGTCCACAGGTCCTCTCGATCCTGCTTCACCCCGTATGGAACGCTCCCCTACCACCACATGTAAACATGTGATTCGCAAATTCGGTAGTATGCTCTAGCCCCGGTACATTTTCGGCGCGGAAATACTCGACTAGTGAGCTATTACGCACTCTTTAAAGGGTGGCTGCTTCTGAGCCAACCTCCTAGTTGTTTAAGCGTCTCTACATCCTTCTCCACTTAGCATACATTTTGGGACCTTATTTGGCGATCTGGACTCTTTTCCTCTTGACCACGGATTTTCTCACTCGCAGTCTGACTGCCGTGATAACCTTTGTACCATTCGGAGTTTAATTGATGTCAGTATCCCGAGGTGGGACCATCTACCATTCAGCGCTCTACCTGCACAAAATAAATCACAACGCTAGCCCTAAAGTTATTTCGGGGAGAACCAGCTATATCCCAGCTCGATTGGTTTTTCGCCCCTAGCCACAAGTCATCAAAGCCTTTTTCAACAGGCCCTAGTTCGGTCCTCCATTCGTTGTTACACAAACTTCAACCTGCTCATGGCTAGCTCGCCGGGTTTCGGGTCTACAGCATTCAACTTATCGCTCTATTCAAACTCGCTTTCGCTTCGGCTCCGTCCCTTTAGACTTAACCTTGCTAAATACCGTAACTCGCCGGTTCATTCTACAAAAGGCACGCCATCAGCCATTAACGGCCTCTGACTACTTGTAGGCACACAGTTTCAGGTTCTATTTCACTCCCCTCCCGGGGTTCTTTTCACCTTTCCTTCACAGTACTGGTTCGCTATCGGTCACTAGCTAGTATTTAACCTTATGAGATGGTCCTCACATATTCAAACGGAATTTCACGTGCTCCGCCTTACTCTTTCTCACTATACTTCAATTTGATTTCGACTACAGGAGTCTCACCTTCTTCGCTATGCCTTCCCATGCATTTCATCTATCAAAAATCGTAATGTCGTGAATTTGGGTTCCTCCGCTTTCGCTCGTCACTACTCACAGAATCGCTAACTTGCTTTCTTCTCCTCACCCTACTAAGATATTTCAATTCGGGTGGTATCGCTCACTTAAAAGTGTGATAGGTCTTCAACCTACCGAGTTGCCTCATTCGGAAATCCACGGATTATTGCTTACTTACAGCTCCCCGTGGCGTATCGTCGTTAGTTACGTCCTTCATCGCCTTCTAGTGCCTAGGCATCCACTGTGTGCCCTTATTTCCTTAACCTAAATTTTAAATTTTGGTAATCCAAATAATTCTTTCGACTAATTTTATCTACTTTTCAAAGATCTAATAATCTTGAGAGATTTTAAGGTCTCTCAAAACTGAACATGACTTATATAAATAAACATTTAAAGAATATTTATTCTCCTTAGAAAGGAGGTGATCCATCCCCACGTTCTCGTAGGGATACCTTGTTACGACTTAACCCCAATCATCAGCCCTACCTTAGACGGCTCCTTCCTTACGGTTAGGCCACCGGCTTCGGGTATTACCGACTCTTATGGTTTGACGGGCGGTGTGTACAAAGCCCGAGAACGTATTCACCGCGGCCTGCTGATCCGCGATTACTAGCGATTCCAACTTCATGAAGTCGAGTTGCAGACTTCAATCCGAACTGAGATTACTTTTATGAGGTTTGCTTGCCTTCGCAGGTTTGCGTCTCTTTGTCCGTAACCATTGTAGCACGTTTGTAGCCCAGGTCATAAAGGGCATGATGATTTGACGTCATCCCCACCTTCCTCCATGTTATCCATGGCAGTCTCGCTAGAGTCCCCAACTTAATGATGGTAACTAGCAATAAGGGTTGCGCTCGTTGCAGGACTTAACCTAACATCTCACGACACGAGCTGACGACAACCATGCACCACCTGTCACCCTGATAACCTCCACTATATCTCTATAGCTTTGCAAGGGATGTCAAGACCTGGTAAGGTTTTTCGTGTATCGACGAATTAAACAACATGCTCCACCGCTTGTGCGGGCTCCCGTCAATTCCTTTAAGTTTCATACTTGCGTACGTACTACTCAGGCGGAGTACTTATTGCGTTAACTGCAGCGCTGAATTGCTCCAACACTTAGTACTCATCGTTTAGGGCGTGGACTACCAGGGTATCTGATCCTGTTTGCTCCCCACGCTTTCGTGCCTCAGCGTCAGTATTTGCCTAGTAAGCCGCTTTCGCCACTGGTGTTCTTCCATATATTTACGCATTTTACCGCTACACATGGAGTTCCACTTACCTCTGCAATACTCTAGCACCACAGTATCAATTGCGATACGGGGTTGAGCCCCGCATTTTAACAATTAACTTATGGCGCCGCCTACGCACCCTTTACGCCCAATAAATCCGGATAACGCTCGCTCCCTACGTATTACCGCGGCTGCTGGCACGTAGTTAGCCGGAGCTTATTCATTAGGTACCGTCAATTTGTTTTTTCGTCCCTAATAAAAGAATTTTACATACCGAAATACTTCATCATTCACGCGGCATTGCTCGGTCAGGCTTCCGCCCATTGCCGAAAATTCCCTACTGCTGCCTCCCGTAGGAGTCTGGGCCGTGTCTCAGTCCCAATGTGGCCGGTCG
>CAVAIM010000010.1:0-16809 GCA_963588755.1 bacterium
CTTTAGATATCTTAGGGTATGTTAATACCTTAATGAAATCAGGATTTTGATCAAGTAGTGAAACAAATGCATCTAAATTGTCATTGATTTCATCTACTATATTGTTTGTACATGCAAGTTCATAAATAGCCTTAGAATACTCTTGAGAAACCATTATAAATTTGCCCCCTCGATAATTTGGTTAACTAAAGTTAAATACTTATCTTTGTCAACTTCTTTTTCAAGGATTTTAGAAGCGGCATCAAATGCTACGCTAACTATTGTGTCTTTAATTTCTTGTTGTTTACTTGAAATCTCTTTCTTGATTTGTTCATCAGATGCTTCAAGTCTTCTCTTAGCTTCAGCCTTAGCTTCTTCGATAATCTTCTCTTTAACTAGACTACCATCCATTTCAGCTGTCTTAATAATTCTTTTAACTTCTTCTTGAGCGTCAGCAAGTTTAGCTTCTAAGTCTTTCTTTAAAGCCTTAGCTTCTTCATTTGTTTGACGTGCTTCATTAAGTTCGCTATCCATTTTTGCTTTACGAGCTTCAAGCATGTTTGTGATAGGTTTCCATAATTTAAATTTAACTAAAAGAAATAAGACTACTAGAGCAAATAATTGGATTCCAAATTGTAATCCCCATGTTGCCCAGTCGCTAGCAGTAATTTCTGAGAAATCCATACCTAAGAAGGCAAGACAATCATTAACGAATTTACCTATTGAAGCTAGAGTTTCGTCAATACTTAACAACATAACATTGCCTCCATTTCCTTTGTTTTTTAGTATATATTGTAATTTGATTTATAATATTATTTATTGTAACAAAGAATGGCAATGATTAAACCGTATAAACCAGTTGTTTCAGCAACGGCTTGACCGATAAGCATTGTAACAGTAATCTTACCAGAAGCTTCTGGTTGTCTACCAACTGCTTCAACAGCCTTAGCAGCTGCCATACCTTCACCAATACCTGAACCAACACCTGTGAATACAGCGATACCAGCTCCGATAGGTCCCATACCTTCAAGAACTACTAAGATTGATAAAATTTGTGTTAAAACTTGTGATAAAACTGTCATTTTAAATAATCTCCTTTATAATTATATGTTTTATGCGTTTTGAGTTTGAGCATTTAGACTTTGCTCCAAAGTTTCTTCTTCATCTTCTGCTATTTTTTCTGAGTCGTCAATCTTCATCGACGTGAAAATAATAGTAAGGATAACGAATACTAATGTTTGTATTACACCCGACAACAAATCAAAATAGATATTGATGAAAGGCACAAAGATTGCGGTTGCAAGACCAAAGCTCTTTACAAGTAAAGATATTACGTTACCAGCAATAATATTACCAGTTAAACGTAGTGTTAAACTTATAGGTAAAGCAAACTCTGATACGATATTCATTGGAATAAATAGCCAAGCAAGCCATTTAACTGGTCCGACAAATGATGCAAGATATCCTTTGATACCAAGGGATACAATACCAGTGATTTGAACCATAAAGAATGTAACAATCGCAAGTGCAAAATTAGTAACGATATAAGATGTAGGGTTTGTCAGTCCGAAAACTGAACAAATGTTTTGGAATAAGATATATATTCCAAGCGCCATAAAGTAGGGAGCATATGACTTCCAACGTCTACCTATATTAGCCTTTGAGAAATTATTAATTATCTCAACTAAAGAGATTAGTGGTACTAACCACTTTGGAATATCTCCAAGTGGGTCTACCTTCTTAATCTTGTGGCCTAATATACAAACGGCAATAATTAAAGCTACTGCTATAATTATTAAAGAAAGCATTTGATCTCCAACTTTTGCAAGTAGAAGTACCATTACTCATTTACCTTCTTTCTTTTAATATTAAAGATTAAGTATATTACTAAGAAAACAACTAAATGTAAGAAGTAACCAATTGATAATGGTATCAAATTAAAGCTAGGAACATCTTGAGTAAATTGATTAATTGCAACAAGTGCAAAGATAGCTCCAAATGTTATAATTCTTAAAAAGAAATACAACATACTTCTTTTCATTAAATCGTTCTTTCCTGAGTAAGCATCAGTATAACTAGGACGAGATCCTCTAAGTAAGAAACTAAAGTTCATAAGACCTGTAAATAAACCTAAAAATGTAGAAATCATCCATACATGATTTAAGTTTGATGTATGATCTAAACTAAAGTTAAATATCAAAGCTAGGACACAACCTAGTACAAGAGTTGATGGGGCAACAATGATTCCAATTTTATGTAAATCATTTGTTTGATTTTGCATTCGAATCACCACCAGTCTTAAATTTAAATAATAGATTTATAAAAGTGCCTAAACCTAATAAAAGGCCAATTACTCCTAGGATAACAGCCCATTTGTCATCCTTAATTGCATAACGTCCAATAAGAAAACCTATTGCGGCTATAACTATCATCATTAGAAAACCTTGAGTTACTAATGCATATAGTTGAGCTACATTAGATACTTTTTTTATTGCTTGTTTTTTCTTAACTTCTTTGTTTTGATTATTATTTTGTTCCAAATAATCTATCTCCACAATCGCCAAGACCTGGCACAATATAACCGTTTTCGTTTAGTTTTTCATCTAATGCTGCAGTATAAATATCTACATCAGGATGAGCTTCTTGTAAGGCTTTAATACCTTCTGGAGCTGAAACTAAACCAACGTACTTAATTGAAGTAATACCTTGTTTTTTAAGCATATCGCAGGCAGCAATAGCAGAACCACCTGTTGCAAGCATCGGGTCAACAAGTAAAACAATGCAATTAGCAATATCTTCAGGGAATTTAGCATAATAGTAATGAGGCTTTAAAGTTTCTTCATCACGATATAAACCGATAAAACCAACCTTAGCTGATGGAATCATATCTCTGATACCATCAACCATACCAAGACCAGCTCTTAAAATAGGTACAATAACTATTTCTTTAGCAAGTACTTGTTGTACAGTCTTACAAATTGGTGTTTCGATTTCAACATCACGTAATGGGAAGTCTCTAGCAATCTCATAAGCCATTAAACTACCAATTTCTTGAACGTTAGAGTAAAAATCTTTAGTATTTGTCTCTTTTTTACGAATATTAGTTAACTTATCCTTAATTAGAGGATGATTTACAATTACACACTTAGCCATAATTATTCCTCCTCAATCATATTGACTCTTCTAACATGTCTATCCGCATTAGAGAATGGGGTTTCAAGCCAAATTTTTACAATTTCAAGAGCTCTATCAAATGAAACATTCTTTTGACCTAGAGCTAATACATTTGTATTATTGTGTTCTCTAGTTAAACGAGCAGATGTAACATCTGTTACTAAAGCACAACGAATTCCTTTAACCTTATTGGCTACAATAGATACACCAATACCAGTAGAACAACATACAATTCCTCTATCTGCTCTTCCTTCTGCAACATCCTTTGCAGCCTTTCTAGCATATACAGGATAATCACATGAATCCTTAGTATAAGTTCCTTCGTCAATTATTTCATGACCTTCTTTTTTTAAGTAATCGATGATAAGATTTTTTAAATCTAAACCACCATGATCGCAAGCTAATGCAATTTTCATTATAGGCACCTCTTTTCTTTCAAATACCATTGTATATTATACTTTAAAAAAATTGTACTTACAAGAAAAGTAATTCTAAATTAAACACTTTTTTAACAAATGTTAATTATTTAATTTTTAATTATTTTAGTTTTTTTAAATTAAAAATAGACAAAAGACTAGAATATACATTCTAGCCTTAAAGTATCACAATTATTAAATTAATAATTAACGTATGAAACTACATTAGTTAATTCTATATCATCCTTAACATTTTCAGGTAAAACTACATTATGCATTTTTACATTCTTAACATTAAAGAAAATTAATCCTCTATTAACCATTGGTTCACAACCAGTCATCATAGCTGCAACACCTGGTTTAGCATTAGGATCATAACTAAACTTGATATTTTCAAGTTCAACTGATTCGATTGGCATTTCAGGTAATCCATAGAAAGCACCAGCAGCAACGTTAATATTAGTACATTCCATATTCTTAAATGTGAAATGTCCTAAATATGGAGTTCTATCATCTACAGGAAGTTTTTCTTTACTCCATACATATTCAGTCTTACCATCTGGGTCACAATAATAATACATATTGATTACAAGTGGAGTTAGTACTGAATCCATCTTAATATTATCAAAAGTAATACCATCAATGATTGCATCTTTACCTCTACCACGACGAGACTTAATACGTAAACCTCTATCAGTATGGTTAAAGAAACACTTAGAAATAACGAAGTCCTTAATTCCACCAGCCATTTCACTACCTAAAACGATAGCACCATGACCGAAATTCATTGAACAGTTTCTAATTGCAAAATTAGAACTTGGTTTCTTATATTTTCTTCCCATGTAAATCTTACCAGATTTAACTGCAATACAGTCATCACCTACTGAGAAGTTAATACCAATAATATCTACATTTGTACAACTTTCAGGATCGCATCCATCAGTGTTTGGAGAGTCTGCTGGATTAATTATATTTAAATTAATGAAACGGATATTTTCTGAGAAATATGGATGTAAATTCCATGATGGAGTATTAGTAACTGTAACACCACATACATTAATATTCTTACATCTAACCAAGAACATTCCACGTGGTCTCCACGCAATCTTCTTAGCCTTAGGGTCTTTCCACCAGTCAGAGTTTGCTGCATTACCATCAATAGTACCTTCACCAATAATGTTAACATTTTCAACTTCAATACCAGTGATAATAGATGCGAAGCAATCAAGAGGATTTCCTTCCCATGAACCTAGATTATATTCATCTTGTTCATCAGTTGTTGAAACAACACCTGGTAAAATAGGATAATTTCTTCTATCAGTATCGCCTAATAATCTAGCACCTTTAGCTAGTTCAATAGTAATATTACTCTTTAAGAAAATAGGTCTGACAAGGTATGTACCTTCAGGAATATAAACTCTTCCATTCTTTGGACATGCATTGATAGTAGCTTGAACGAAGTTAGTATCATCACTTACTCCATCACCTTTAGCTCCAAAACGTCTAACGTTTAAAGAAACATATTCATAAGAAGTCTTTACAATTACACTTTCAACACTAGTTCCATCATCAACACTAATTTTATATTCAGTATCAGAATTTAAGTTGAAAACACTTGTAACATTAGTATTAACAGATTCATTGTATACTGCATCATTTACTAATACTTTGTATGGCTTTTCACTAAAGTAAGGATTGTTATTATCAATTTCCAAAGTTAAACAATGTGAACTTACATAAATAACATCAAATTTCATTTTAATTCTCCTTTAAGAAATCTAAATATTGTTCATCTGATAGATTTTTAATTTTATCAGCAATCTTTAAATTATCTTCTTCTATTATCTTAAATTTTGATTGTTTATACAAGTATATAATTAAGTTTTTAATAGATACTGCAATTGCATCAAGTGCAATATAAACAAATCCTGCAGTAAATGGTTCGATTGCAGCCATATTACCGCTTCCATTTAGTGTATCAAATACTAAGTTATGACTTGCTAAAAGGACTAATATTAATATCATAGGAATCATTATTGCAAAAGCATAAACTACATTGAGTAAAAAAGATACAACACCTTTTTGATTAACTAAGTTGAATCTTGTAGTATCATCCCTATCATTTTTCATAAACTTAATAAAGTTTTTAGTAATGTATTCAGTGAATAACGCAAGACCTAAACTTAAAAATAAATAATATGGTTCAAATGTAGATACAATATTAAAGTCTTCTCCAGATGTAGGAATCAAAGGATTAGCTACTCCAAAAAAATAAAAGGTAGCTGCCGCTACCCAATATTTTAAGAATAATACCTTTATCCATGATGGAATTCGAGCTAATTTATCTGAAGCATATGGGTTAAATTCATTATTCTTATCTTTTTTCATTATCTTCTAGCCTTTACGTAATGCTTATTATAAGTGAACATACTACCAACTGCACCAGTAAGAGCACAAATGATATAAACAATAGTAAATATAATTGTTCTATTACTATCGTCGTTCGCAGTATAGTTATCACCATTTAAAGCAGCAATCCATAGAATACCAAATACGATAATAATTACTGTACAAATAACTGATGAAACAGCAGATTTCAATCTTCTTTCACCGCACATTTGAACACCACATACAGCATCAAGCATACCAGCCATTAATAGGATAAATACATAAATACCAGGTAAACCTTCTCCTGAAGGGAATCCGTTTGCAGCTGTAATATATTTATTAATTTCAAATCCCATTAATAAACCACCTACGCATGATAATAAACCAAAAATGATTGATGGTTTTTCAGTAACTGAAACTCTAATATTCCTAATAAGATGTTTGAACCAGATTACTATTGCAGCACCTTGTTCCTTATCAGCATCCTTATTTTCATCTACTACAACACCATTAGCTTCATCTAATTCTTTCTTTTGTTTTAATTCAAGTAAATATTCATCATATTGTAAATCTTGAACATATTGAGAGAAAGCAATCCATTGATCATTTTTAAGTTTATGATATGCTACTTTATCCATACCTTGAGCCTTAGCTTCTAAAAGTTCAGTCTTTTGAGTATTTTGTAGTTCTTTAATTTGAGCCTTATGTTCATTTCTTAAAGAAAGTAATTCAGCTTTTTGTGATTCTTTTAAAGCTTGTGCATTTAAATTTTCATTCGCCATAATCTAATCACTCCAATCTACTTATTTCTTTCTGTGATTCTTGAAGTTGTATCAATATCAAAGAATAGAATCTTTCTCATATCGAAAGCAACTTGGAACTTTGCATCCTTAGCTTCGTCTCTTGCATTAACTCTTGCAATACAACGTTCGCCATTAATTTCACCATAAATTAGATTATAAGCACCAAGATGTTCTTGATAATCTAAATTTAAAGTGATAACTGCATTTTTGAACTCAGCTAAGCTAGCTTCATCCATGTAAACATAGTCAGGTCTAGATGCCATTACAACAGCTTTACCTACGTATGAGCTTAATTCAGCTTTTTGTGAATCAGTTGGAGTAAGAACAGATGAACTTACTTCACCTAAATAACCATTTTCAGTAATGTAAGCATTGATTGTAACTTCTTGGTTTCCGTATTTAGCAAATACACCAGGTACAGAAACTGTATCATTACCAATTTTAACCAAATCACTACTTAAAATTGTAGCACTAACTTCTTTACCAACTTGTCCAGCATTCTTTAATGTATCAAAATCTGAATCATTTAACTTAGTTGTTAATCTAGCATTGAATTGAACGAAATTGCTATCACTGTTTAAATAACCATGATAGAAGTTCATTGGAGGAGTTCCGATAAATCCTGCAACGAAGATATTTTCAGGTCTATCAAACATTTCTTTTGGAGATGCAATTTGTTGAACACGTCCATCAGCCATAACTACAATTCTATCAGCTAATGTTAAAGCTTCGATTTGGTCATGAGTTACATAAATGAATGTTGCATTTAATTGATGGTGTAATGTAGCTAATTCTTTACGCATTGATGCACGTAATTTAGCATCAAGGTTTGAAAGTGGTTCATCAAGTAAGTAAACAACTGGATTACGTACGATAGCACGACCTACAGCAACTCTTTGACGTTGTCCACCTGATAATTGCTTAGGTTTTCTATTTAAATAAGGAATTAAGCCAAGCATTTCAGCAGCCTTCATTACACGTCTATGAATTTCATCACTATCCATCTTTCTAATCATTAATGAGAAAGCTAGGTTATGATAAACTGTCATATGAGCATATAACGCATAGTTTTGGAATACCATTGCAATGTTTCTATCACGAGGAGCTAAATCATTACAACGCTTTCCATTGATAATAAGATCACCAGTTGAAATTTCTTCAAGACCAGCAATCATACGTAATGTAGTTGATTTTCCACATCCAGAAGGACCACACATTACGATAAATTCACCTTGTTCGATTTCGATATTGAAATCATAAACAGCATGAACACCACTAGGGTAAACTTTATTAACATCTTTTAAACTAACGATTGTTGACATAATCTACCTCCTAGTTATTTAAGCTATCTAAGTAATTTTTTAACTTAGTAGACTTTTTGTATCCAATTATACCACCAGCAATAAAGCTAGCTGCAGAAATGATTAATAAAATAATCATAACAATACCTCTAATGTTTCCATTAGCGCTGAAAAAACCAGCAGTTGCAATATGATCAAAATCAGCAAGATTGTTTGAGCAGTTATTTCCATTTGCATCAAGTGGTGTACCATTTAAAATTGATGCACCTAACTTACCATTGAAGTTTTTAACAACATCACCATAAGTTGCATAATCACCAGATTTAATTTGAGAAATCATTTCATTATATAATTTCATAGTTGTTAATGGATACCAGAATATTCTAAGTACTGAAACAGCACCAAGTCCAATCATGTATTTAGAGTATCCAATAGAATAAGCTTTAACTTTTTCAACTGTTAAGAATCCAGTTAATAGGATAAAGATATTCATTAAAATTGCTAAAACAGTTCCAGGTCCACCTAAGAAGTAGGCTGGAGACATAGTGTTTAAAGCGAAGAACATAGCAAGTAAAGATGTTCCTATTCCAACATATCCCAATGTATGAGAAGTCTTGTTATCGAAATAACGCATCTTTTCAAGTTGCATTGTTGCATAATCAGCTTCACTCATTGAAGCAATAATTGCCTCATGTTGAGCCTTACGTTCTTCTTTTAATTTCCTTTTTAGTTCTCTTTTAGAAGAAACTTCTTGATTAATATTATTATTCATTATTTTTCCTCCGCAAAAGTATTAGTATTTAATTCAATATCATTTGTTTTTTCAAACTTAGGATATGTCTTTAAGAATTTATTAATTGTAACAAAAGCAAATACTGCAGCGCAAACAATAGCAACAACCATAAGAATGTAATAAGTAGTAATTGATTGACCACTAATTGTAGTTATTCCATCAGTAGATAAATTATACTTTTCAGCTTTTGCAATTTGAGCTTGATAATAAATATCAAAATCTAAAGCACAAGCGCTAAACTCTTTATTTACAGCAATTAATTTAACTAAAGTAATGATTGCTCCTACAATTGTAACAATAGGGTAAACTAATCCACATACAAGATTTGAAATGTAGAATTTTCTACGTGAGAAATTACCAGCAATAGCTGCAACAATAATTCCAACAAAACCAACTATTGAAACATAGAAAATGCCATTATTAGCTGATTGAAGATCTTTCCAAAAATCATAATAATATAGATTATCTTTTCCAGCAGCAGATTCTCCATTTAAAGCATTCCAAAAGAAAGTATTTTGATTATTAACAACACGTTGACCAACAGCTCTAAGAACTTGCCAATTTGAATTAATAAAAACAAATGATGAAATTAAAACACATACGGAAACTATTAATGCAACAACAATTGTAATCTTTTGAATTTTTGTTTTGTTATTTTCCATAATTTCCTCCAAAACAGCGAATTAACTTACATTATCCCCCAAATAGGGGGATAAGTATGTTAAATATTTTTTATTTTATAATTTTCTTAGCACCCTTGCTATAAGCTTCTAGGAATACAGAATCAATTGTATTGAATGTGCCGATCATTTGATCTTTACTTGCATACTTTTGAGTAGAAGTAATTGCTTGATCTCCAATTAATATCCAGTTAATTGCTGGGCAAATAACATCTGAAGATGAAGAGTCCCAAACTTCTTTTAATTTTGTATTTTCAGTAGAAGAATTGATCTTTGAAGTATCATCAGAA
Organism: bacterium; assembly: GCA_963588755.1. Taxonomy (GTDB): domain Bacteria; phylum Bacillota_I; class Bacilli_A; order Acholeplasmatales; family Anaeroplasmataceae; genus JAEELC01. Next base: position 9,825 of record CAVAIM010000010.1, read on the forward strand.
GAAATTGCAATAGTTTGTGGTACAGACACAAAGAATTTAGAAGTATCTGAGCTAATAGTTGTTTGAGCTAAAATCATAGCACCAGACTTAATTGCAGTTTGAATATTACTTAAACCAGCTCTAGACTTATCTGAGTAAGTTGTTTGATAGTCAAGAGAATCTTCTCTAATGTGACCAATACCTTGAGTTGATCCGATGAATGCTCTATAATAGTCATTCCATGTAACACCTTCACCATTTCCTTTAATGTCTTCTAACATTTTAGAATTAATAATTGGAGATGATCCACCATTAATATCACAAATAGCTTTATCATTAGCAGAAATACCAGCATCTGTACTATTCTTTAAATCCCAATATGCTTCATTATCTGGACCGTAGTCTTGGATTCTAGCACCATCTGTAGAGAATAAGTAATCCATTAATGCTAATGCAGTACCAGGATTGTCAGATGTAGCAGGAATACACCAACCACCATCTTTTAAAGCACGGTTTGCTTCAGAATATCTGAAATATTTACCAGCAAGGTTTTCACCCTTATAATTTAAAGTCTTTGAAGAATCAGCTTGCCACTTAACAACTGGAGCAAGAATTGGTTGTGCAAATCCTTTAGAGTCAGCTGCAACGTCATCATTAAATGGAGATGTAGTACCATTGTAATCATAGTATAAGAAACCAGTACCATTCTTAATGTTTGTGCTACGCCATTCAGTAGATCCCATTTCTTTTTTACCAGGGTCAGTAGTAAAGTTTTGTACAAATAATCCTTCTTGATATAACTTATGTAAATTTTCAAGACCTACATTATATGTATCCTCAGTAGTTCTACCATCTTTTAATTCTCCATTAACATCATAGTATAACTTACCGTTTTCTGAGTCATTACCTTTTAATCCCCATAAGCTAATTAAAGATACAAGGTCAATTGTACGCTTGTTTTCAGCAGTACGTGGAGAAATTGGGTTCATAGTTGTTGATACATCACCAGTTAATGTCTTTGGACAAGTCTTTACGCAACGTAATAATGCTACTAAATCATCAGTATTGTAGCAAGCTTTTTCACCTGTGAAGATTTCTGATAATTTATTATAAACTACATCATTACCCTTAGCGCTACCACCAGCAGATTCTGCAATTGCTGAACCATATTCTGCAATTAAAGCTGCTTTTAATGCTTCAACTAATGTTTTACCATTCTTTTGATCTAAATGATTTTGTTTATAAACAGCGTTGTTAGCTTCTGAGAAATCAGCTGTGATTGTTTTAGCCTTACCATCAACAGAAACTGTTAATTTTTGTTTTTCTGTTTCCTTAACATATACATCGTATGAAGTATCAGCTAAAGTTACTGTTGCATCTTCAGAATCGATAGTACCATCTAATAGTTTTTCAACATATTTAGTGTTCATTAATAACATCTTTTCGATTGAGTTTAAACCATCGAAGTATGGAGTGAAATATACATGACCATCAGTATGCTTCATTGAGTTCCAAATATCTTCGTTTTGTTCTACCCAAGCCTTGAAGTTAGGCATTTGATCTAGATGTTCATCAATTGCAAGTAGCTTACCATCATTAGCATATTGAGTATAGTAAGTACCTCCACCCATAACTAAGTCAAGCTTATTTCCACTCTTATCTGTAAAACCATTAACCCAGTGTTGAGTGAAATCTTTCTTATAATCAGTTTGATCATATGGATTACCATCTTTGAATGTAATAGTGCTTGTCTTTTCACTACTATATACAGTGTTTAACTTACCCTCTAAGCAAGTCCAAGTTGGAAGCATATCTCCACTTGATAATGTAATGTTTGCATATTTAAGCGCTCTTGTACCTTCACCATTGTATGATAAACCAGTTTGACCAACTTTCTTAACTTGATAATTTAATGAGATATCAAGTTGACCACCAATAGCTAATTTTGTTGATGCTGAAGTAGTATCATCATTATTGCTACCACCACATGATGCAAGACTAGCAACTCCTAATACTGCAAGTGCTGAAATACCAGCTAATTTAATTGTTTTTTTCATTTCTTTTTTCTCCTTTTTCTTTTCTATTCCTTAACTCCACCTAAATTTACACCTGCTGCAAAGTACTTTTGCATTGTAGGATAAATTATAATAATTGGAATAATAGAACAAATTACCATAGCGAACATGTAACCATCTTGTGAGAAATTATACATTGAATCCCAGTCCTTGGCTGTGTCGCCTTGATCTAGCATCTCTCTCATATATACTTGTAAAGGCTTATCTTTATAGTTTCCAAGTAAAACAGATGCCCAATAGTAACCATTCCAACGAGCCAATGCATAGAACATTGTTACTGTTGCAATAGTTGATTTTGACATTGGCATATATATTTTAGTTAATAATTGGAATTCAGTTGCACCGTCAATAGTTGCAGCTTCTTCAATTTCAGTTGGAACACCTTTAAAACCATTTCTTAATAAAACGATATTAAACGCATTGAAACCTAAACCTAATATAAAACCATATTTATTATCAATACCTAAATTTACAAAGTTTTGATATGTCGCAATAATACCTGCATTAAACCACATTGTAAATGTTAATAAGAAGTTAAATCCTCTACCAAACATTAAACGTGACTTTGATAATGCATAACCACCAGTGATTGCTACGATCATTGATACGATTGTACCATAGAACGCATAGAATATAGTGTTACAATAAGCAAACCAGAATCCCTTTTGAGCAAGGATATATAGGAATGCATTACCCTTTAAAACTGAAGGGTTATCTTGGTCGTATACACCCCACGCAATACCAACCTTAGTTCCACCATTTCCATCGCTAATAAGAGGAAGTAAAGTTATTTTGTTACTGTAGTATCCTGTTGAATCTGATAATCCTACAGCAAGTACGTAAATAAGTGGGTAAATACACATTACAGCGAATAAAGTTAATAAGATGTAAGAAAGAATCTTAAAAACTATTTCTGTTTTATCTAAACGTTTCATAATTATTTAAGACCTCCTTCTAGAATAATGATGTGTCAGATACTTTTCTTGAAATAGCATTTGCACCAAGTACTAAAGCCATTGCAATTAAAGAGTTCATTAAGTCAGCACCAATACCAACTGATACGTCAACGTCAGTACCGCTTTGTCTCTTACGTGCAATGTATGTAGATACTACGTCTGCTGTTTCCCATGATTGTTCTGTATAAAGTAATAATACTTTTTCATAACCAATGTTTAATACTTGACCTATACGCATAATAAGCATAATGCTTAGTGTAGGTGCCATACCTGGAATTGTAACGTATCTGATTTGTTGAATCTTTGAAGCGCCATCGATTCTTGCAGCTTCATAACTTGAAGGTGAAATTGCAAGTATAGCAGCAAAGTATACAATTGAACCATAACCACTAGCTTCCCAAATACCTGAAATTTGGTATACAGGTCTAAAGAATCTAGCTTGATATAAGATACCATCTTGTGAAACATACTTTCCAGCTTCAACTTTAGCAAGCCAACCGAAGTTTTCAAATATGATTGTTAAAAGACCCTTAGTATCTTGTCCGCTTACAGTTACGTGTCTACACCAAATAGAAATGATAGTAGTTGTAATAACTGTTGATAAGAATTTTGGTAAATATGAACATACTTGAAGTACTGATCTATAACCATAATTTTTGATTTCGCTAAATTCAAGTGCTAGTAAAATAGGGATAGGGAATCCTAGGAATAAACCGTACATAGAATTTACAAATGTGTTTCTAAAAGCACGCCAGAATGATGCATCATTAAATAGAGCAGCTTTTAGGTTGTAAACTCCAAACCAGTCCATGTCTAAAGCATCCTTAGTTGAATCATTATACTTGAAAGCAACTAAAACACCCTTAATTGGAAGATACTTGAATAATAGCATAAATACTAATAATGGTACTAATAGAGCATATAAACGCCAGTCTTTAAGTAAAGTCTTACCAGTTCTTTGCCATTTTGTTCTTTCCATCTCGTCTAAGACAGCTTCATTAACTTCCATGCCGTTTATCTTAGCCATGACGATCACAATCCTTTCATTTTAATTTTTTTCTTCTTCTCGATTAATTACATTGTAATATTCTTCTTCAGCTTCTTTTTCTAACTGTTTATCAAGAAGCATCTCGTACACATTCTTATATGTACCTCTCTTATATAAGACAAGATTAATTAAGAACGCTGCTAATATACCAATGCTTGCATTTACTAAGGCATAAAGCAAAGCATACAAATATACAAGAAACGATAAATTGAATCCTTCTGATATATAAGAATTTATTATTACAAAAATGTAAATAATGAGTATTGCAAGTAAACTAACTATTCCAGTTGTGCTTGCGACCTTCGATGAAGTACTCAAATACATATTAGTTCCATCTTTATAGAACTTCATAAGTATCAATGGACTTGACATCGTAAGTAAACATCCTATAGCTCTTACAACATAAAACGCTGCACTATATGAGTTATGCAGGAAGTTTATGCTCGTAAGGACGAAAGATGTAGTGTTAGATATTGCAAGGAATGGGATTAAAATTGCTCCGTACCATCCATAACGAGTTACAGCAAGTGCGATTAAACCTAGTGCGACAATTGAATACGGATTGTACGTCTTAACTCCATACATACTAACCATCGCAAGATATACACCAAGTGCCTCAGTTATAATGCCAATAATAATTAATGTTATCAGATCAATTCGTCTATATTGTTTAAAACTCATTTGATTTTATCCTTTCTAACATAAAAAAATTGCATTATAAAATAGTTATCTATCTAACCTCAACCTATTTTAGCATTCAAACGATGTAAAATCAATAATTAATGAAAACTTTTTCATAAAACCTGCAAGCGTTTTCCAATTTGCACTTTTGTCTTAATTTTTATTTAATTATATTTATAATAGTATATGAGGTTTTTAAATATGGATTTTTATATTAATGATACAATGTCAATTAATGAAACATTGTCAAAAATGAATGAGTTTGATACTTTACATTTAAAAAGTGGAATTTACAAAGAAAAGGTAAGAATTACTAAAGCTAATATTAATATTATAGGGGAAGGAAAAGATACTATTATAACTAATAAGGATTACTTCACTAAGATTGATTCGAATAATTTTGAATATTTAACAGTTAGAACTTATACTTTAATTGTTATATCTGATAATGTTACATTACAAGATTTAACAATTCAAAATGAATCTTGCCCTGCAACAATTTACGGTCAAGCAGTAGCGCTTGAGGTCTTAGGAGATAACTTTAAAGGAATTAATTTAAGACTATTAGGCGATCAAGATACATTACTTGCAGGTCCTATTCCTCCTGATTTACTTATCAGATATAAAGATATCCTACCTAAAGATGAATTAAGTGGTACTTCATCACATCAATTATATAATAATTGTTATATTGAAGGTGGTATTGATTTTATCTTTGGTTCTGCTGAAGCTTACTTTAATAAATGTATACTACATTCAATAAATAACGGCTTTATTGCAGCACCAAGTCACAGTAAGGATCAAAAGTATGGTTTTGTATTCAATGAATGTACAATTAGTGCGGAAGATAAGGTAGATAATGTATATCTTGCAAGACCATGGAGAGATTATGGTTATTCAGCCTACATTAATTGTAAAGTAGTAGGAAACCACATTAATAAAGAATTATTTGATAAATGGGTTAAGGGTAGAGAAAATACTTGTAGATTCTTTATATATAATACAATAGAGTCTACTGCTAAAGTCAAATTCTATACCGAATTAAAGACTAGTGATTTATCTTTCTATACTAAAGAGAAAGTGTTAGGCAAATAGTACTTAAACATTATTTTATTGTTTAAGTATATATTTTGTTGTATGATATTAGTATGTTGAAATAGAGGCCGTTATGGAAAATATTAGTATACTTATAGCCGATGATAATAAAGAACTCACATTAATGATGAGTGAGTACTTAACCTTAAATCACTTTAATGTTAAGAAAACTTTCAATCAAGGCACTGATTTATTAGATTATTTAAAAGACAATACTGCAGATCTTCTTATTCTAGATATCTGCATGCCAATATGTGATGGGTTCAATATTCTAGATGAATTGAATAATTCAAATGAATATCATAGACCATCAAAGATTATTCTACTTTCTGCTTTATCTAGCGAAGAAGTTATTTCTAGAGCTAGTAAGAATGGTGTTGATTACTTCTTAATCAAACCAGTTAAGCTAAATAACTTATTATCCACAATTAATAATTTATTTGATTTAGATTCAATAGATATAAAAATAGAACGTCTTTTAAATAATTATTCAATCAAAGAGAATCTATCAGGATATAAATACTTACATTATGCAATTAAGATGTGTTTTACTAATAACGAACTTCTTGATTCTGTAACCAAAGAATTATATCCTATGATTGCAGAAGCATTCGATTCTACTGAAGATAGAGTAGAGCGTGCTATTCGTAACGCAATTGAACAGGCTTATAATCAAGATAATTTATCAGATGTATTTGATAAGAAGCCTACTAATACTAAATTCATTAAATATATGTTAAATAAATTAGAGTAATCGCAATCGATTACTCTTTTTTAATACAATATTTAATTCTTATTTAAAGTTAAAAATTCTTCCAACAAAATTCTTTCATGAACTTTAATAATTCACCATTATCTTTGTCTTCATAATATTTAACTAATAACTTCTTAAACTCAGAGACTTTGCTTTCAGGGATAACCATCAATCCTTCTCCTTTAGAAATCAAGTAATGATTTGCAAAAATAACTGAAGCTCTTTTATTGCCATCATTAAAAATTTGAGTCTTCATGCAATATAGGCAAAGATGAATTGCGATATCGATAGTTTCTAAATCTTTGCTTAATATTTCATCAATATGTTCTTTAACAACATTCTCTATTGGTAATGGTGGAATGTAGGTTGTGCCACCAATCTTTACAGGAACCGATCT
>CAVAIM010000011.1:0-15062 GCA_963588755.1 bacterium
TGTACAACCTAAATATGGAGTTTTAGCTCTATATGTTGATAATTGATATTGAGTCTTAACAAATTTATTAATTCCAATAATAGAAGCATCAAATCCTTTTTCTAACATATCTTTAGCTTCTTGATCAGTTAAATAAAGACTTGATTCATTATTACCGGTTTCGCCTTTTTCTTTTTTTGTTAATTTGTATTGTTCCTTTTGTCTAATTCTAAGCACAATCTTATCTTTTAAAAGAGAGAATGCTTCATCATCAAAATAATAATTAGTTTGTTTGAATACTTTATCTACTAAATCAAATTTATTAAGTAAATATTCATATTGTTCTTTAGTAATAAAGGTTTTGAATTCAATTTCTAAATGTTTTTGCATAATATCACCATTTAAATTATAACATAATATGGAAGAAAATTAAGAAAAATGATACAATTTTTACAGGTGATAAATTATGAAATATTGTATTGTTACTAAATTTGATGATGAAGCAAAAAAGATTGCGGAAGTCATTAAATCTAAAATAAATTTTGAATATGATGATATTAATCCAAAACTTGTAATATGTGTTGGTGGAGATGGTACAACTTTATCTGCTATTCATCAATATTCTGATAAGATTGAAAATTTGATGTTTATTTCTTTTAATGCGGGACATTTAGGATTCTTTTCGAGTTTTGACTCAAGTGAAATTGATGAATTTGTTAAATATATTCATGAAGAAAAGTTTACTTATGATGAACTTAATTTAATTGAATATGCAGTTGAAACTCATTCTACAGAGAGAAATGTAGGATATGCGGTTAATGAAATTACTATCGTTAATCCTAGAAGAACTCTAATTTTAGATGTATATATTAATAATAAACATTTTGAACATTATAGAGGTACAGGAATGTGTCTTTCAACATCTGTAGGTTCAACAGGATATAATAAATCTTTACATGGTGCAGTAGTTCTACCATCTGTTGAAATGCTTCAAATGACTGAAATTGCATCAATCAATTCTAACCTCTATCATACTTTGTCTAGTCCACTAATTTTATCAAAAAATGATGTAGTAGAATTAACTAGTGAAACTAACAAAGAGTTGTTTATTACAGCTGATTCTATAAGTCTTTCATTTAAAGATTTTAAATCTATAAAAGTTAACTTATCGAATAAGAAGGTTAAATTAATTAATAGAAATATTGACTATATTGAAAGAATAAAGAAAAACTTTATTTAAGTAAAATTAATATAGTTGAAAATGCTTGAAAATTGGTATAAAATATTATCGGTAAAAATATCAAAATTTTAGGAGGAAGATTTTACTATGGTTAAAGTAGCTATTAACGGATTTGGACGTATCGGTCGTTTAGCTTTCAGACAAATGTTTGGTGCTGAAGGATACGATGTTGTTGCAATTAACGATTTAACAAAGCCAAGCATGCTTGCAAACTTATTAAAGTATGACACTGCTCAAGGTGGATATGCTGGTTATATTGGTGAAGGAAAGCACACTGTTTCAGGTGATGATGAAGCTGGTACTATCACAGTTGATGGTAAGACTATCACTATCTATGCTGAACCAGATGCTAATAACTTACCTTGGGGTAAGCTTGGTGTAGATGTTGTTCTTGAATGTACAGGATTCTATACTAAGAAAGAAAAGGCTATGGCTCATATCAATGCCGGTGCTAAGAAGGTTGTTATTTCAGCTCCAGCTGGTAACGATGTAAAGACTATTGTTTACAACGTAAACAATGAAACTTTAAGCGCTGATGATCAAATCATCTCTGCTGCATCTTGCACTACAAACTGCCTTGCTCCAATGGCAAAAGCTTTAAATAACTTTGCTGCTATTGAATCAGGTATCATGACTACAATTCATGCTTACACAGGAGACCAAATGATTCTTGATGGTCCACACCGTAAGGGTGACTTAAGAAGAGCTAGAGCTGGTGCTGCTAATATCGTACCTAACTCAACAGGTGCTGCAAAGGCTATCGGTCTAGTTATTCCAGAATTAAATGGTAAGTTAATCGGATCTGCTCAACGTGTTCCAGTTCCTACAGGATCTACAACTATCTTAATTGCCGTTGTTAACAGCGACAAGGAAGTAACTCCAGCAACTATTAATGCTGCTATGAAGGCTGCTTCTGATCCAGAAACATTCGGATACAATGAAGATCCAATCGTTTCAAGCGATGTTATCGGTATGCGTTATGGTTCATTATTTGATGCAACTCAAACAATGGTATTACCTCTAGGTAATAACAAGTACCAAGTTCAAGTTGTTTCTTGGTATGACAACGAAAACTCATACACTAGCCAAATGGTTAGAACAATTAAGTACTTCGCAGAATTACATTAATTAGTTAAAGTTAAAGCTTCTCTTTAATAGAGAGGCTTTTTCTTTTGCTTATTTATTTCAAAATTTCTAAATTAATGATATACTTTATTAAGACTTATCTTGTGTGAGGTGCTTTATGGATTTTGAGACATTTTTAAATAAGGAGATGCAAAAAGATTATTTTAAATCATTAACTACTTTTGTTGATGAAGAATATAATAAGTATGTTTGTTATCCTTTAAAAGAAAATATATATAATGCATTGAAATTAACACCACTAGATAAAGTGAAAGTTGTTATATTAGGCCAAGACCCTTATCATGAACCTAATCAAGCTCATGGACTTGCTTTCTCAGTACTTTGTGATAAACTACCACCAAGTTTAAAGAATATTTATAAGGAAATGAGTAGTGACTTAGGTTTTGAAGTTAAACAAGATGGTAATTTAGAATATTTAGCACGTCAAGGCGTATTACTTCTAAATACAACATTAACAGTTAGAGAAGGACAAGCTTTAAGTCACTATGGTAAGGGATGGGAAACTTTAACTGATAATATAATTAAAGAACTTAATGATAGTAATAACCCTATTGTATTTATTTTATGGGGAAATAATGCAAGAAGTAAGAAGAAATTACTTACTAATACTAATCATTATATTATTGAAAGTGCTCACCCATCACCACTTTCTGCTTATCATGGTTTCTTTGGTAGTAAACCATTTTCAAAAACAAATGAATTTTTAAAGAATAATAATATAGAAGAAATTAAATGGATTAAATAGGTGATTTTATGAATGTAAGAATTATTGGTGCTGGTCTTGCGGGATGCGAGGCTGCAAATTATTTAGCAAATAAAGGTGTTATTGTTGATTTATATGAAATGAGACCTAAGAAAAGAGGTCCTGCTCATAAGACTGATAAATTTGGTGAACTTGTATGTTCTAACTCGCTTCGTGCTGATTCACTTGAGAATGCTGTAGGTATTTTAAAGCGTGAAATGGAACAATTTGGTTCAATAGTAATGAAAGAAGCGCGTGCTCATAAGGTTGAGGCTGGTGGAGCGTTAGCTGTAGATAGAGAATCTTTTTCACAAGCTATTACTGATGATATATTAAATAATAAGAATATTAATGTACATTATGAAGAAATAACTGAAATAGATCCTAGTATCCCTACTATTATTGCAACAGGACCACTTACTGCAGATGAACTTGCAAATAATATAATAAAGTTATTTGAAAGTGACAATTTCCACTTTTATGATGCGGCTGCACCTATAGTTTATGCTGATAGTCTTGATTATAATAAAGTATATTTAAAATCAAGATATGATAAGGGTGAGGCAAGTTATTTGAATTGTCCTATGACTAAGGAAGAATTTGATATATTCTATAACGAACTTATTCATGCAGAAGGTGTAATTCCTCATGAATTTGAAGATATTCCAACAGTTGATAATAGAAATAATGAAAATGATGAAGTTAAGGTATTTGAAGGATGTATGCCGGTTGAAGTTATGGCTAAAAGAGGACCACAAACTTTAACATTTGGACCATTAAAACCTGTAGGATTAAGAAAACCTGATGGTACTATGCCTTATGCAGTTGTTCAATTAAGACAAGATGATGCGGCTAAAACTATGTATAATTTAGTAGGATTCCAAACTCATTTAAAGTATCCTGAACAAAAGAGAGTATTCTCGTTAATTCCAGGACTTGAAAATGCGAGATTTGCAAAATATGGTGTTATGCATAGAAATAGTTTTATTAATGCACCTAAGATTTTAAATGAAACTTATCAAACAAAGAAATATCCTAATATCTTTATTGCAGGACAATTATCAGGAGTAGAAGGTTATGTTGAATCAGCTGCTTCAGGTATTGTAGCAGGAATTAACATGTATAGATATTTAAGTGGTAAAGAATTATATAAATTCTCTCGTAAGACTGTAATAGGTTCTCAAGCTTTCTATATTACCCATGCAAACCCTAATGGTTTTGAACCTATGAATGCTAATTTCGGAATTATGGAAGACTTAGACTTTAAGCATTCTAAAAAAGATAGAAAACGTTTATATGGTGAACGTGCCTTAGAAGAAATTAAAAAAGCTTATGAGGAAATAGAAAATGAGTGAAGAAGAGGCAATTAATAGATATTTAGATTATTTACTATCTATTAAGAATTATTCAGAAAATACTATTAAATCATATAAAGAAGATATATTAGAGTTTAGTGATTTTGTACATAAAGAAAAACGTGCTAGTGATATTATTCATATAAGAAATGTTAGAGTATGTAATGACTTTAAATCATATTTAAGACATAAAGATGATAAGATAGCCTCAATCAATAGAAAATTATCATCTTTAAGATCTTTCTATAATTACTTACTAAAGGAAGAAATTGTAAGTGAAAACTACTTTGATGGTGTTGAATCCATCAAAAAAGAAAAGAGACTTCCTAAAGTAGTGAAAGAGCCTGAACTTCAAAGCTTGTTTGAATCTATAGATACTACTGATGTATTAGGATTTAGAAATTATTTAATATTAGAATGCTTATATGGTATGGGACTTAGAGTTTCCGAATTAACTAATATGAAGATTAATGATATTAATTTCTCTAATAATACAATTAAGATAAGTGGTAAAGGTAGTAAAGATAGATTAGCTTATATGTTTGATGATTTAGCTTTAGATATGAAAGACTATTTAAAGAATGCTCGTCTAGTATTACTTAAAAAGAGTAATGATATAGAAAATAGATATGTATTCTTAAATAAGAATGGTACTACATTAACATCTCGTGGAGTAAGGGTTATTCTTGATAGTATAATCGAGAAAACTGGTGAAACATATCATTTAACTCCACATATGTTAAGACATTCATTCGCAACTTCTATGTTAGATCATGGAGCTGACTTAAGAAGTGTACAAGAATTACTAGGACATGAGAATTTATCAACCACTCAAATTTATACTCATGTTTCAATTGAAAAATTGAAAAGTGAGTATAGACAAGGACACCCACGTGCCTTAAAAAAGAAATGATTTTGTATATATTGTAAAAAATATACATTTATGTTAAACTTTTTAATGTTTAAAAGGAGTAGATTTCTATGAAAAAAAGAAATATATTAACACTTACTGCTTTAGGTATATCAGCTGTTACTTTAGCTAGCTGTACTAATAATAGTTCAACTGAAGCAAATCTTGATGCATATGATACTAACGTTGCTAAAACATGGTTTAGTAATGATGCTTATGCTGATGGTTATCAATTTAGTGAACACTATACAACTAAGATTTATGATCCATCAACAGAAGAAGGTTTTAATTCAACATCATATTATACTTTATACGCATATTCTGATGTAGAAAGTATTTTAAGAATTACTAAGACTGAAATTACAAGTGATGTATTTGATTCAAAGAGTAATGCATATATCAATTATTTATCTTGTTATGCATTCAATTCATCTTATCAAGGTAACTTTACAAGTGATATTGAGAAGGCAACTATTAGTTTACCTGACTATGCATCTTGTCAAACTTCTTGGCAAAAGAGCTTATCAGATTACAATTTAAGTGAAACTAATTTACAAGATGGTGAAGCTAACTATTTATATGTAGTTTACATGCCAGTATTTGTAAGATATTATAGTGATTCTAAAATATCTTTAGCTACATTTATTTGCGTTCCTGTATATGCAACTATTACATTAGATGAAAATACAACTACTGATACAGTTGTTAAATCTTTTGCAAATAAGATTGTAAGCCCTGAATATTCAAATAGTGTTATAAAATAAATTTAAAGTGTTTGGTTTTGCCAGACACTTTTTTAAAAAATAATTTACAAATTATACTTGCTCTTGCTAATATATTATGATATACTAACAAAGGCATAAAAGGCATGCAATTCGGAGCTCACCGTCAGGTACGCATATTTGTGGGGCGGTGCATTTGACAAAAAGCGTTGATGATTGCAGAAGAAAAAACAAAACAAAATTATGGAGGAAAATTAATATGTCAGTAGTTTCAATGAAACAATTATTAGAAGCTGGTGTTCACTTTGGACATGCAACTCGTAGATGGAACCCTAAGATGGCTAAGTACATCTATACATCAAGAAATGGTATTTATATCATCGACTTACAAAAGACAGCTAACGCTATCGAAGAAGCTTACAAGGCTTTATTTGAAGCAACTAAAGATGGTGGTAAGGTTTTATTTGTAGGTACTAAGAAACAAGCTCAAGAAGCTGTTAAAGAAGAAGCTGAAAAATCAGGTCAATACTATGTTAACCAACGTTGGTTAGGTGGTACTCTTACTAACTTCAAGACAATCAAGAAGAGAATTAAGAGATTAAATGATTTATATAAAATGGAAGAAGATGGAATTTACAACGCTCTTCCTAAGAAAGAAGTAGCTAAGTTAATTGCTGAAAGAGAAAAGCTAGAAAAGAACTTAGGTGGTATTAAAGAAATGAAGACTATGCCTCAAGCATTATTCATCGTTGACCCACGTAAAGAAAAGAACGCTATTCTAGAAGCTAGAAAGTTAAACATTCCTGTATTCGGTATTGTTGATACAAACTGCGATCCAGAAGATGTTGACTACTGCATCCCAGCAAATGACGATGCAATCCGTGCTGTTAAGCTTATCACTGCAACTATGAACAATGCAGTTATCGAAGCTAACGGTGGTGTTGTTGAAAAGATCGACGACAGTGCTGATGAAAACATCAACATTGCTGAAGAAATGACTAAAGATGTAAACAACAAGAAAGATGGTCAAGGAAACCGTCCAAGAAGACCATACAACAAAGATGGTAAGAAGCCATTCAACAAAGATGGTAAGAAGCCATTCAATAAGGATGCTAAGAAAGCTGAAAAGCCAGCTGAAAACAAAGAATCTAAATAAATTTTAAATTAGGAGAACAATTATGACAGTTACACCACAATTAGTTAAAGAATTACGTGATCGTACTCAAGCAGGTATGATGGACTGTAAGAAAGCATTAGAAGCTAATGATTGTGACATGGAAAAAGCAATCGTTTGGTTAAGAGAAAAGGGTATGGCTAAGTCTTTAAAGAAGACTGGACGTACTGCTGCTGAAGGTCTATGCAGCTTCGTAGTTAAGGGTAATGTTGCTTTAACTTATGAAGTAAACTCAGAAACAGACTTTGCTGCAAAGAACCAAAAGTTCTTAGACATCGTTGCTAAATTAGGTAATATCTTAATTGATGCTGATGTTAAGAATGATGAAGAAGCTTTAAACTATGTTTATGAAGGTAAAGCTTTATCTCAAATCATTCTTGAAGATTCATCAGTTATCGGTGAAAAGGTATCTTTACGTCGTGTAAACAAGATTGTTAAGTCTGATAATGAAACATTCGGTGCTTACAAGCATATGGGTGGTAAGATTGTATCAGTTGTTGTAGTTGAAAACGGTAGCGAAGAAGTAGCTAAGGACATTGCTATGCACATTGCTGCTAACAACCCAACATTCGTTTCAAGAGAAGACATTTCTGCTGAAGTTGTAGCTCGTGAAACTCAAATTATCTTAACAGAAGCATTAAATGAAAATGCTGAATCAGCTAAACCAAAGCCTGCAAACATTGTTGAAACTAAGATTGTTCCAGGTCGTGTTGATAAGCACTTCAAGAATATTTGCTTAGTAGATCAACCATTTGTTAAGAATCCTGAAGAAACAGTTAAAGATTTCTTAAGCCATACTAAGTCAACTGTAAAATCATTCGTAAGAATTGAAGTTGGTGAAGGTATTCAAAAAGAAGTAGTTGACTTCGCTGCTGAAGTTGCTGCTCAAGCTGGTTTATCAAAGTAAAAATCAATTGAGAGGCAACTTTTGCCTCTCTTTTTTTCAAAAAACAAGGAGAATTAATATGTACAAAAGAGTATTATTAAAGATGAGTGGTGAAGCACTTAAAGGTAAAGAAGGTGCTGGAATCGACTCTAACACAGTTTTAGAACTTGCACGTCAAGTTAAAGAAGCTCATGCCTTAGGTATTGAAATTGGTATCGTTGTAGGTGGAGGTAATTTCTGGAGAGGAAAGACTGGACAAGAACTAGGAATGGATAGAGCTCAAGCTGACTATATGGGTATGCTTGCAACTATTATGAACAGTTTAGCTATTCAAGATGGTCTTGAATCAGTTGGTGTTCCTACTAGAGTTTTAACAGCTTTAAATATTCAAGAAGTTGCTGAACCATACATTAGAAGAAGAGCAATTAGACACCTTGAAAAAGGTAGAGTTTGTATTTTTGCTGGTGGTACTGGATCTCCTTATTTTACAACAGATACTGCTGCTGCTTTAAGAGCTACTGAAATCCATGCTGATGCACTTTTAATGGCTAAGAATGGTACAGATGGTGTATATGATTCAGATCCTAGAAAGAATCCTGATGCAAAATTATATGAGCATTTAACATTTACTAATGTGTTAGAAAAAGGATTACAAGTAATGGATTCTACTGCAGCTGCATTATGCAAAGACAATGATATTAACATTGTTGTATTCAATATGAATGAAGAAGGAAATATTGTTAAAGCTATTAAGGGTGACAAAATTGGTACTCTTGTAGATAACAAAAACTAAGAAAGGATATAAACATGTCAGATTTAGCAGATGAAATTTTAATGGAACTTGAAGAAAAAATGGAAAAAGCCATTGAATCTACAAGACATGAATTAAATCAAGTAAGAACAGGTAGAGCTAACCCTGGTATTCTAGATAGCATCTATGTAGAATATTATGGTGCTAAGACTCAATTAAAACAATTAGCTGGTATTTCTTCACCAGAAGCTAACCAACTATATATTAAGCCTTATGACAAGACAAGTATTAAAGATATTTGTTCTGCCATTCAAGCATCTCCACTAGGTATCAATCCTCAAAGCGATGGAAATGGTATTCGTTTAGTATTCCCTCAAATGACTGAAGACAGACGTAAGCAATTAGTTAAAGACGTTGCTAAAATGGGTGAAGCTGGTAAGGTTCAAGTTAGAAACGTTAGAAGAGATGGTAATGACCAAATTAAGAAATTAGGTTTACCAGAAGATGAAGAAAAAGGTTATTTAGAAGACATTCAATCATTAACTGATAAATACATTGAAAATGTAGAAAAGGTTATTGATGAAAAGAGTAAAGAATTAATGACTATCTAAGTATTTTAAGCGTTATAATTATGGTTATAGCGCTTTTTTCTTTTATATTGTATACTAATAGAGTATAATTAAAAGAAAATGAAATGAGTGATAAAATGACAAATGAAGAAATTATAGCACGTGGTGTACCTTCTCACATTGCAATTATACTTGATGGTAATGGTAGATGGGCAAAAAAGAGATTTATGCCTCGTACTTATGGACATAGAAAAGGTGCATTTAATATCAGAACAATTGCACGATATGCTAATCAAATAGGTGTTAAATATTTAACAATGTATTGCTTCTCAACAGAAAACTGGAAAAGACCAGAAGATGAAGTGAATTATTTAATGACTAAACCTGTTAGATATATTAAAAGATATTATGATGATTTAATTAATTCATCAGTTAGAATTACTTTTATAGGTAGAAGAGATAGAATCCCAGCTGATTTATTAAATATCTTAGTTGACTTAGAAGAAAAGACTAAAGATCACAAAGGACTTGTACTTACATTATGTATTGACTATGGTTCTTTTGATGAACTTTCGACTGCAATTAAAAATATTGCAAAAGAGGTTCAAGATAATAAACTTGAAATTAATGATATTAATGAACAATGCATTATGTCTCATTTATTTACTAAAGATTATCCACCTGTTGATTTAATGATTAGAACAAGTGGTGAACTTAGATTATCTAATTATTTATTATTACAAAGTGCTTATGCGGAACTTTATTTTACAGATGTTTTATGGCCTGACTTCAATGAAAAAGAATTATTGAAGGCTATAGAAAACTATCAATCTCGTAACAGAAGATTTGGTGGATTAAAGGAGAGTAAATAATGAAGAAAAGAATTATTACTGCTATTTTCATGGCATTAATATTTGTTCCAGTACTTATTGTTAAAGAATTATTCCCATTATTCCAATTATTAATGGGATTACTAAGTTTAACAGCTTGTATTGAAATAATTAATATGTATGAAAAGAAGAAAAAATTTCCTGGTATTTCTAAATATGTTATTATGGTTTGTTCTGTATTAATGTATTTAAGTGCTACAACTGAATGGCAATTGCTTGCAGAAACATGGAGTAATACTGGAGCTGAGGCTGAAATTTACGGAACTGATAGATGGATATCTTATAATCTATTAACTATATTAAATATTAACATTGGATTCTTACCTATGTGCTTACTATGCATTATTTTATTATTCTCAATGTTAGTACTATATAGAGATTTTACAGCTGATGATATAGGTAAAGCATTAGTTGCAATTATATACCCTCCGCTAGGATTTGCTGGTATGACTATTTTACGTTCAATTGGTTTAAGATTCATATTATATATGTTCTTAATTACTACTTTAACTGATGTATTTGCATATTTTGTAGGTATGATGTTTGGTAAACATAAGATGTGTCCTCACATTAGTCCTAAAAAAACATGGGAAGGATCATTTGGTGGTACTATTATTGCAACAGTATTCGCAACTCTATTTGCTTACTTCTATGGTCCTTTATTCGGTAAAACATTTGGACCTGAAGCTGCAACTACCCTATTACATGATGCTCCATTCTTAGCTAATGAGTACATTGATAAGTTAAATGGTGTTGAAATATTCTTTCTATTATTTATCCTATCTCTTTTAACAAGTATAGTATCACAAATAGGTGATTTAGTAGCTTCTAAATTAAAAAGAGGTTATGATTTAAAAGATTATGGTAATTTATTCCCAGGACATGGTGGTGTATTAGACAGATTTGATTCTGCAATATTTGCAACATTGTTAATTTTTACTGTATTCTGTATAATGTTTAATTTTTCTATAAGGTTCTAATATGAAAAAAGTTTATTTACTTGGAGCCTGTGGCTCTATTGGTACACAATCTATTGATATTTTACTTAAAAATAAAGATAAATTTGAAATTGAAGCTATAAGTGTTGGTCATGATTTAGTACTTGCTAAAAAAATTATTGATATGACTAATCCAAACTGTGTTTGCTTTAGAAAAGAAAGTGATATAGCTTCATTTACTGAATATAACTTTGAAAAAGTATATGGTGATGAAGGATTAATTCATATAGCTTCAATGCATAAATCTGATAATGAATTATTAATTAATGCTTTAGTAGGATCAAGTGGTTTAAAGCCAACTGTTTCTGCTATAAAAGCTCATAAGGATATTGCGCTTGCTAATAAAGAGACATTAGTAATGGCTGGTGATATTATTAATCAATTAATTAAGGAATATAATGTACATTTATATCCTATTGATAGCGAACATTCAGCTATTTGGCAATGTATTCAAGGTGAAGAACATAACGAAATTCTAAATCTAATCATCACCGCATCAGGTGGTTCTTTTAGAGACAAAACAAGAGAAGAATTAGTTAATGTTACTAGAGCTGATGCTCTGAATCATCCAAACTGGTCAATGGGAGCTAAGATTACTATTGATTCAGCTACTATGATGAATAAAGGATTTGAAGTTATAGAAGCTCATCATTTATTTAATATTGATTATGATCATATTAAGACTGTAATGCATAGACAATCTATTGTGCATTCTTTAGTAGAATTTAAAGATCATATGATTAAAGCTGAACTTGGTGTTGCTGATATGAGAGGGCCTATTGCATATGCGCTATTATATCCACATCATGCAGACTTTAAGGGTGAAGCACTTGATTTAGTTAGTGTTTCTAAATTAACATTTGAAGAATTATCACTAGATAGATTCCCATGCCTTAAATATGCATATATTTGTGGTAAAAAGGGTGGAGTTTATCCTGCAGTATTAAATGCTGCTAACGAAGCTAGTGTAAGATTATTTTTAAATGATAAGATTAAATTTTTAGATATTGAATCTAATATCTTAAAATATATATCTAAAGATTATGATATTGAACCTACAATTGATAATATTTTATCTTTAGATAAACAGATACAAGAAGAAATTTATAAACCATATGGAGGTAAAACATGGTAATTATATCTCTTATTGCGTTTATTTTTGTTATTGGTATTATTATTCTAGTCCATGAAGCAGGTCATTTCTTTACTGCAAGAAAAGCAGGTATAAACTGCAATGAATTCTCTATCGGTATGGGACCTGTAATTAAACAATGGAAATCAAAAGAAACAACTATATCATTACGTTGGATTCCACTTGGTGGATATGTTTCAATGGTTGATGGTAATGAATCTGATCTTTATATTGATAAGAATAAAGAATTAGGTTTAAATTTAGAAAATGGTTGTGTAACTGAAATTATTTGTAATCCATCTATTTCAGCTGATGTTACTGGTATTGTTAAAAGAGTGGAACTAAAATCTAAACACGGTGAAAAACTAGAAATTGATTTAGAAATTGATGGTGAAATTAAAACATTCCCTGTTCTTGAGACTGCTTGTTATGTACTTGATAAATCAACTAAACAACAATTAGTACCTTATAATCAAAGTTTTGATTCTAAGAAGTGCTGGCAAAGATTAATTGTTTTATTTGCGGGAGCATTCATGAACTTTGTTTTAGGTATTGTATTATGTATTATTGCTTCATTTATACAAGGTACATCTAATACATCTAGTCCTGTAATAGGAGAAGTGTCTAGTGGATTTGCACTAGAGAGTGCTGGTGTTCAAACTGGGGATACTATTACTAGTGTAACTATTAATAATAATACATATGATATTACTAGTTGGAATGAATTTTCTAGTGTACTTAATTCAAACTACACTACACATGTATATCCAATGAAGTTAACTTATTCACGTGATGGTGTAAGTTATACTACAGAGGAAATGAATCCATACATTTATTTAGTTAAAGCAGGTTTAACTAATAATGATGCGGAAAAATATTCTAATGAATCTGGTCAAACAGGTCTTGTAATTGGTGACGTTGATACTAATTATGGTGATGATTTTAATGCAGGTGATGTCATTACTGCAATAAAAGTTGCTGTATATGATACAAATGCAAAAATATATGATCCTACAGCTAAATTTGAATCTGTTTCAAGTTGGGATGATATTTTATTATATACATTAGGTGAGAATTATAATGGTACTTTAAGTAGTTCTTATGATAACGAACAAATTACTATTAAATATTTAGATAGAATAGAAAAAGATGGTGTTGTTACTTATGAAGAGAAAACAACAAATGTCTATACTGCTTACTCTAATGAAGTATTAGATGCTCAAGGATATGGTGCAGTTAGATTTATCTTTGGTGCATCACCAACTATTCATAGAGAATTTACAAGTTGTATGGCTCAAGCGTTCGAAAGATTCTGGTCATACTTTACTCAAGTTGTAAAAACACTTAAGTCTTTATTATTCCCATCTAATGGTGTTAGAACTATTGGTGCTAAGAATCTATCTAGTGTTGTAGGTATTTATAGTATGGTATCACAATACTTAACTTTAGGACCTGCTATTTTCTTATTCTTTGTTGCAATGTTAACAATAAATATTGGTATAATGAACTTACTTCCTGTACCAGCTTTAGATGGTGGAAGAATTATCTTTGTATTATATGAAATGTTAACAGGTAGAAAGCCAAATAAGAAATTTGAAACTGTTCTAAACTTTATATTCTATATTTTAATGTTTGCGTTATTTATCTTTATAACATATAACGATATATCACGTCTTGCAAAATAAGGTCAGTCTTTATGATTGACTTTTATTTTTGTGTTAAATATTTTATAATATAGGTAGGATATTGTGAAATTTAAAAGTTATTATGTACAATATTTAGACTCTAGAAACTTAAAAAAGTAACAAAGAAAAGAGGATAAATTATGAATAAGTATATGTTTTTAGCTATTGAAGAAGCTACAAAAGGAATTGAAGCAGGACATGGTGGTCCATTCGGTTGCGTTATTGTAAAAGATGATAAAATCATCGGACGTGGTCACAATAGAGTTGTAATCAATCATGATCCTACTTGTCATGGAGAGATGGAAGCAATTCGTGATGCATGTAAGAATTTAAACACATTTGATTTAAGCGGTTCAACATTATATACAACTGGTGAACCTTGTCCTATGTGCTTTGGAGCTATTCTTTGGGCTAATATCAGCAAGGTTTATTATGGATGTAATGTTAAAGATACTGATAAAATCGGATTTAGAGATGATATCTTCTATAATATGACTGAAGAGAAGAAGCGTGAATTCCAAACAGAACTTGATAGAGATGAATGCTTAAAGCTATATGAAAAGTATATGGCTATAGATTCTAAGGTTAATTACTAATATTTATATGAAAAGCGTTTAACAGCGCTTTTTATTTTTGCTTCAAAATATTTTAAATTTCTTATTGACACTAAAACCTAATAAGAGTATACTAATTAAGGCTTTGATAGAAGCCAAAGTAAATCAAACTTAAACAAAAAAGTTAACATAAAAATTTAAAAAATATGTTGACAACAAAGTATAAGTTGTGATATACTGATTAAGCGCAATGACGATTCAAGTCAATGTGTTAAGGTCTTTGAAAACTGAACATATGACAATAAATAAACGAAATTATTAAACAGTTA
>CAVAIM010000012.1:0-13210 GCA_963588755.1 bacterium
AGGTAATAGAGTTAAGAAATTTTCAATTCAAGGAGATACTATTACAACATCTACTAATGAGAAAGAATATAGTTATCTACATAATAATCTTATTACTATAGATTCTTTAGGTAACGCTAAAACTATTAATGGTGGATCTAGTGATTTAACATTTAATCCAGGGGATGCGGTTAGATTCTCAAGCTATGTTGAAAAGTATGAATCATCTACTGATGAAGCTGGAGTTACATCTTATACTGATCAGACAAAGATTTACGAAATCAATTATGGTCTAGGTAGTTATGCAACTACACTTGATTCAGCATATTATGATACTAAATATCTAGAAGCTTCTAGATATGATGCAGCTAAGAATGCTCAACAGACTTATAGATTATATTCAACTGATAAATCTGATGACGCATATAGAGCAGAGACTCCTAGCTATAATTCACTTCCATATACATATAAAGGATTCGATACATATGAATCTGCTAATCTATTAACTCTTGATGCGAAGGATGATGTAAAAAAGGCTACATTTACTTTCTGGATTGAAGGTTGGGATGCAGATTGTTTTGATGGATTGATTTCTAATAGTATTTCAATTAATATGGCATTTACTACTAGTATCAGTTCATATTATGAACAAATTAAGACTGTTAATTATCATTATGGAGAAAATAATGAACAAACAATGACTCTTAGTTATTTTGATATTAACAGCCAAGAACTTAAAGATATTTACTTACCTTCATATTATGGAGACGATGAAAAAGTATATGAATCATGTAAGGATAAGAAATTCAAGGGTTGGTATTTAGAAAATTCTAATACTGAATTTGATTTTAATATTCTATATGATACATTAGAAACTACTTTTGATTTATATGCAAAGTGGGAATAAGAGATAAGATTCTAGATTTTATTATCTAGAGTCTTTTTTTATACATTATGATTTTTCACATTCTTCCGGTTGAAAACCTATTTTTCTTCCGGTTGAAAACCTATTTTTCTTCCGGTTGTAAAGAAAATTACAAAAAAACTTAAAATTGGATGGTGATTACACTTATGATTAAAAATGAGGAGATCAGATAATATTAGATTTTCTTATGATAAAATTTCAAAATTAAAAACTACATTTAATTTTACAAAACATACAATTTTAAAATTAAATATTATAATTTAAAAATATAAAATATATAATTTTAACACTAAAATATATGATAAAATTTTATAAAAATCTTCTTTTAAAAAGAGTACTTAGATATGCAAGTGATTAACTAAAAGAAACCGATTTCATAAAAATAATTGTATATTTCTTGTAAATTGTGTGATAGAATCAAAGTGTAATTTAATAGCTTATATCTTATATAATGGCTTTAATTGGTAAGCAAGTTTCTACCCTCTAACCGTAAATCTGAGGACTATGAGATAAAGATGTTGTTAATAATATTAACGACAATTTTGCTTACTATCTAACAAATTTGATGTGGATGGTAAAGTTTATGAAAAAGCGTAATTATCAATTCAATAAATCAAAGAGTTTGTATTCAAATACAATTGTTTTTCGTAAGGAATGGATTTTTTAATCTATTCCTTTTTTGAGCATTTAAAGGAGACTAGAAATGATAAAAGTTGGAATTATAATGGGATCTAAAAGTGACTATAATGTAATGAGTGCTGCATGTGAAACTCTAGATTTATTTAATGTAGAATATGAAACTAAAATAGTTTCAGCACATAGAACACCTGATCTTATGTATGAATATGCAAAGAGTGCTAAGGAACGTGGAATAAAAGTAATCATTGCAGGAGCTGGTGGAGCTGCTCACCTACCTGGTATGACAGCCGCAATCACAACTCTTCCTGTTATTGGTGTACCTGTTAAATCAAGTAACTTAACTGGTTTAGATTCACTACTATCAATCGTACAAATGCCTGGCGGAGTACCTGTTGCGACTATGGCTATTAATGGAGCTAAGAATGCTGCATTGTATGCTGTATCAATACTTGCTTTAAATGATGATGCTTTAAGCGAAAAGTTAGAAGAGTATAGAAATAAACAAACAAAGGAAGTACTTGAAAGTGAACTATAATATTGGAATTATAGGTGGAGGTCAGCTTGGCGCTATGATGGCTATAGAAGCTCATAAGATGGGCTATAGTGTAGCCGTGTTAGATCCAGCTGCAAATTGTCCTGCAAGTTATGTAGCCGATAAGACAATAGTTGGTGCTTATAATGATTTAGATAAGTTAAATGAATTAGGACAAATAACAGATTACTTATCTTACGAATTTGAAAATGTACCAGGACACACCTTAGAATTATTAAATAATAAATATAAGATTCCTCAAGGAATAAATACTTTACTTGCAAGTCAAGATAGATTAGTTGAAAAGGATAATGCAAATAAACATGGATTAAAGACATGTAGATATTTTAAATGTGATACTTTATCTGATTTAGAATATGCAATTAAAGAATTAGGATATCCTTGTATATATAAAACTAGAAGAGAAGGTTATGATGGACATGGTCAAGTTGTAATTAGAACACTAGATGATATAGAAAAAGTTAAACCTTATTTAGATAAAACTGAAGGTATAGTTGAAGAAATGATTAAGTTTGATTATGAAACTAGTTTAATACTTGTAAGAAGTAAAGACAAAACTATTCACTTCCCTATGGGTTTAAACATTCATAAAGATTCTATATTAGATTTAACCGTTGTACCACTTAATATTGATAAAGACCTAGAAAATAGGATAGTAGAAAATAGTATTAAGTTTATGGAGAACGCTAATTACTATGGAATACTTACTATAGAGTTCTTTATTAAAGGTAATGATTATTACTTTAATGAAATGGCTCCTAGACCTCATAATTCAGGTCATTGGACAATTGAAGGATGTTCTACTAATCAATTTAGGGAACTTGATAGATTTGTATTAGGTTTAGAACTTGAAGAACCAAAACTTTTACATAAAACAATAATGAAAAATATCTTAGGTCGTGATATGCCTGAACTAGAGAAACTGAAAAACATAGGTACATCTTACTATCATGATTATAAAAAGAGTGAGATAAGGCCTTTAAGAAAAATGGGACATATCACATATACAGACTTAAGTTTAGAAGAATATAAAAATTATTTAAAATAAGAGGAAACAAAATGAAAAAACGTATATTTGTAGAAAAGAAGGAAGGTTTCAGAGTTGAAGCTCAATCCTTATTAAATGAATTAAATTCTAACTTGAATTTACATATGAAGAGTTTAAGATTCATTAATATCTATGATGTATTTAATATTACAGAAGAATTACTAGAAAGTGCTAAATATTCAGTATTTGGTGAATTAGTAACTGACAATGTATTCTATGATATTGATTTAAAGAAGAAGAAATATCTAGCTGTTGAATATTTACCTGGTCAATATGACCAAAGAGCTAGCCAAGCTGAAGCTTGTTTAAAGCTTATTAATCCTAAATCAAACGCTCATATTAAATCTGCAACTTTATTAATCTTTGATGATGAGCTAGATAAGGCAGATGTTGAACGTATTACAAAATATTACGTTAACCAAGTTGAATCTAGAGTTAAGGATTTAAAGAAATTAAGAGATTTAAATAAGGCTGAAGTTAAGAATGTTAAGATTTTAACTGATTTTAGAAGCTTAACTAGAAGTCATTTAAAGGATTTCATCGATGAATATCAACTTGCGATGAACGAAGATGATTTAGAAACTGTTGTAGAATATTTTAAATCAGAAAAAAGAGACCCATATATCACTGAAATTAAAATTCTAGATACATATTGGTCAGATCATTGTAGACATACTACATTTAATACGAAAATTGAAGAAATTACTATTGATGAATCATTTATTTCAAAAGAAATTAATGAAGCATATGATCTATATTTAAAGATGCGTAAAGACTTAGGTAGAGAATCTAAGGATGTATGCTTAATGGATATGGCTTGTATTGCGGCTAGATACTTAAAGAAACAAGGATACCTTGATGATTTAGAAGAATCTGAAGAAAACAATGCTTGTTCTATATTTGTTAATGTTAAGGTTAATACTACTGAAGAAAAGTGGTTATTACAATTTAAGAATGAAACTCATAACCACCCTACTGAAATTGAACCATTTGGTGGAGCTTCTACATGCTTAGGAGGAGCAATCCGTGACCCTCTTTCAGGTAGAGCTTATGTTTACCAAGCTATGCGTGTAACTGGTAGTGGTAATATCTTTGAAGCAGTTGAAGATACAATTCCTGGTAAATTACCTCAAAAGGTTATCTCAACTCGTGCTGCAGCTGGTTATTCTTCATATGGTAACCAAATCGGTCTTGCAACTACTCATGTTAAAGAAATTTATCATGAAGGTTATAAAGCTAAGAGACTTGAAGTTGGTGCAGTAGTTGGAGCTGTTAAAGCTAGTGCTATTAGAAGAGAAAGTCCTCTTCCTGGAGATGTTGTTCTATTGCTTGGTGGAAGAACAGGTCGTGATGGTATCGGTGGAGCTACTGGTTCTTCTAAGAAACACAATGTACACTCTATTGATACTTGTTCAAGTGAAGTTCAAAAAGGTAATGCACCTGAAGAAAGAAAGATTGAACATTTATTTAGAAGAGAAGAAGTTTGCAAGCTTATTAAGAAGTCTAATGACTTTGGTGCTGGTGGTGTAAGCGTTGCGATTGGTGAACTTGCAAAAGGTTTAACTATTTATCTTGATAGAGTACCTGTCAAGTACACTGGATTAAACGCTACAGAACTTGCAATAAGTGAATCTCAAGAAAGAATGGCAGTAGTTATTGATAAGAATGATGTAAAGAAGTTTGTTAAGTATTGTCATGAAGAAAATATTGAAGTTACTCATGTAGCTGATGTAACTGAAGAAGAATCTTTAAAGATGTATTATAATAATACATTATATGTTAACTTAAAGCGTTCATTCCTAGATACTGATGGTGCTAAGCATAAGACTCAAGTTCACGTAGTAAAGAATGATTTTAAGGAGTTCTTTACAAGAGATTGCAATAATTTACATCAAGACTCAATAGAATTATTAAAGAATAAAAATGTAGCTAGCCAAAAAGGTTTAGTTGAAATGTTTGACGCAAGTATTGGTCGTTCAACAGTTTTAATGCCTTATGGTGGTAAATATCAATTATCTGAAACTCAAGTTTCAGTACAAAAGCTTCCTGTAGGAAATAAATTTACAACTACATCATCAATCATGGCATTCGGTTACGATCCTGATTTGAGTGAAGCAAGCCCATTCTTAGGTAGCCAATATGCAGTTATTGATGCATGTGCTAAAGTGGTTGCTGCTGGTGCAAGTTATGAAAAGATGAGATTTAGTTACCAAGAGTATTTTGAAAAGATGGTTTCAAAAGAATCATTTGGTAAACCATTTGAATCATTACTTGGTGCTATTAAAATTCAAAATGACCTACATCTTCCTTCAATTGGTGGTAAGGATTCAATGTCTGGTACATTCGATTCAATTCATGTACCTCCAATGTTAATGGCATTTGGTATTACATTAGTAGATGCTAAAGAAGTAATTTCAACTGATTTTAAGAAGAGTGGAAATTACATCTACTTAATTAAACATACTCCAAGTGCTAACTATATGCCAAACATTGAACAATTAAAAGAAAACTGGAATTATGTTAGAGAAAATGTAGTTTCTAAGAAGATTGTATCAGGTTTTGCAATTGGTTATGGTGGAGTTATTGAAGCCCTAACTAAGATGAGCTTAGGTTCTAAGATTGGATTCAATGTTGTATATGCAAATCCACTTGATAAATCATATGGTTCAATATTAGTTGAATCTAAAGAAAAGTTAGAATTTAAGAATGCAATTTACTTAGGTAAGACTAAAAATGATTCTTATAAACTAAATGATTCTGAATTTACATTTGATGAATTATACAACGCAAACTTTGGTGAATACGCTAGAGTTTATAAGATTGATACTTTAAACACACAAACTCCATTTACTAAGACTGTAAAGAAGAGTGTTGCAACATATCCATTTGAAGCAATCGAAAAACCTCTAGTATATATTCCAATCTTCCCAGGTACAAACTGTGATTACGATTCTGAAAAAGCATTCGTAAAAGCTGGTGCTCGTGTTAAGACTACAGTATTTAAGAACTTAACACCATCTGATGTATTAAAATCTATTAAAGAAATGAAGAAGAATATTGAAAAATGTAATATCTTAATGCTAGCTGGAGGATTCAGTGCTGCTGACGAACCAGATGGATCAGGTAAGTTCATTGCAAATATTCTTAACAATAAAGATATTAAAGAAGCTATTAATGGCTTACTTGAAAGAAAAGGATTAATCCTTGGTATTTGTAACGGATTCCAAGCCCTAATCAAATCAGGATTACTTCCTTATGGTAAATTTGACTCACTTACTCTAAAGAGTCCAACTCTATTTAGAAATGATATAAATAGACATATATCACATATCGCAAGTACTAGAGTATGTAATACAAATTCTCCTTGGTTAAAAGGATTTGAAGTTGGTGAAGTGCATAATATTGCAATAAGCCATGGTGAAGGTAAATTTGTATGCTCAAGCGAAATGGCTAAAGCTTTATTTGACCAAGGTCTTGTAGCCTTCCAATACTCTGATACTGAAGGTAATTTAGTTGAACAAACTCCATACAATCCAAATGGTAGTGTATGTTCAATTGAAGGTATTACATCATTAGACGGATTAATCTTAGGTAAGATGGGACATTCAGAAAGATATGAGAAATATAACTTTAAGAACATTTATGGTAACAAAGAACAAAATATCTTCCTAAATGCAGTTAACTATTTTAAAAAACAATAAATAAAAGGAAACAAAAAGGTGATTATTATGAAACAATTAGAAATGTTATATGAAGGAAAAGCTAAACAAGTATATAGAACTGATGACGATAATTTAATCGTTATGCACTTTAAGGATGATGCAACAGCATTCAATGGTATTAAGAAGGCTCAAATTAAAGATAAGGGTGTTCTAAACAACGAAATTACTACTATTATTTTTGATGAATTAATTAAGAATGGTATTCCTACTCATTTTGTTGAAAAGTTAAATGACAGAGATCAATTATGCAAGAAGGTTAAAATTTTCCCTCTTGAAGTAATTGTAAGAAATATCGTAGCTGGTTCTATGGCTAAGCGTTTAGATATAGCTGAAGGTACTAAGATTGATAATACTATCTTCGAACTTTGTTATAAGAATGATAAGTTAGGTGACCCACTTATCAATAATGACCATGCAGTAGCACTAGGAGCTGCAACTTATGAAGAGTTAAATACTATTTATAATTTAACTATGAAGATTAATGACATCTTAAAGAAGTTATTTGCTTCTATCAACATTACATTAGTTGATTTCAAGATTGAATTTGGTAAAACAAGCGATGGACAAATCGTTTTAGCTGATGAAATCTCACCAGATACTTGCCGTTTATGGGATACTACAACTTCTGACAAGTTAGATAAAGATAGATTCAGAAGAGATTTAGGTAAGGTTATTGAAGCTTACGAAGAAATTTTAAGAAGATTAAGCAATAGATAGGAAATTTAAAAATGACAGAAGATGACGCTTTCAGAGGTCTACACGAAGAATGTGGTGTCTTTGGTGTATATAATATAGATAACGCAAGTGAAAATATATACTATGGACTACATTCTCTTCAACACCGTGGTCAAGAAGGTTGCGGTATTGTTGTTGTAGATAATGCAGGAAAACTGAATAGAAAAAAGGGAGAAGGTTTAGTAAGTGAAATATTTGATAATGCAAGCCTTGCTAAACTCCCAGGAACTTCTGGTATTGGTCATGTAAGATATGCAACTAGTGGTGGAGGAGGAATAGAAAATGTACAACCATTCTTATTCCGCCATCATGGTGGTGACTTTGCACTTGCACATAATGGTAATTTAGTTAACTCTAATGAACTTAGAAGATTCTTAGAAGATAAGGGTTCTATATTCCAATCTACATCTGATAGTGAAGTACTTGCCCACTTAATTAAGAAAGATGATCCTGATACTAATAGAGTTGATGTAATCATTAGAGCTCTAAATATGTTAGAAGGTGCATTTGCTTTCTTAATCATTACTAAAGATAGACTTTATGCAACAAGAGATAAGTATGGTCTAAGGCCTTTATGTATTGGTATGCTAAATAATGGTTATGTAGTTGCTAGTGAAACTTGTGCACTTGATATCGTAGGTGCTAAGTTCTTACGTGATGTAAAACCTGGTGAAGTTGTTGTAATAGACAAGACTGGTATTTCAAGTTACGATTACTCTAAATATAAACATCATTATATGTGCGCAATGGAATTCATCTATTTCTCACGTCCTGATAGTGATATTGAAGGAGTAAATGTACACGCATTTAGAAAAGAAACTGGTAGAATTCTTTACCGTGAAGCTCCAGTAGAAGCTGATATAGTTGTCGGAGTACCTGACTCTAGTTTATCCGCAGCTATAGGATATTCAGAAGAAAGTCACATTCCTTATGAAATGGGACTTGTTAAGAATAAATATGTAGGTAGATCATTTATTGCACCTAGTCAATCATTAAGAGAACGTGCAGTTATGATGAAACTTTCACCTGTAAGAAGTATTGTATCAGGTAAAAGAGTAGTATTAATTGATGACTCAATTGTAAGAGGTACTACTAGTAAAAAGATTATTAAACAATTAAGAGAGTTTGGTGCTAAAGAAATTCATGTTCGTATTGCATCTCCTCAAATCATTTCACCATGTTTCTATGGTGTAGATATTTCTACATATGGTGAACTTATTTCAGCTCGTCATTCATTAGATGAGGTTTGTAAAATTATAGGTGCTGATTCACTAGCGTTTATTTCAGAAAAAGCATTATTTGATGTTTCTAAACGTTATGAATTATGTACTGCCTGTTTCACAGGAAAATATCCGACAGAATTATATTCTTCAATATATGATGCCAATAAAGATAATAAATTTTAGTTGAGGTAAATTATGGCTATAGATTATGAAAAATCCGGTGTTTCACTAGAAGCTGGATATGATGTTGTAAAAAGAATTAAAAAGCATGTATCAAGCACTGATCGTCTTGGTAGCGTTGGTAATATCGGTTCATTTGGTGGTATGTTTGATTTAACTAAATTAAATATTAAAGAACCTATTTTAGTTAGTGGTACTGATGGTGTTGGTACAAAGCTTAAAATTGCATTTGAAATGGATAAGCATGATACTATTGGTATTGATGCAGTTGCAATGTGTGTTAATGATGTATTAGCACAAGGTGCTGAACCACTTATTTTCCTTGACTATGTAGCACAAGGAAAAACAATTCCTGCTAAGGTTGAAGCTATTGTATCTGGTATTGCAGAAGGATGTAGACAAGCTAACTGTGCTTTAGTTGGTGGAGAAACAGCTGAAATGCCTGGTATGTATGAAAATGGTGAATATGATATTGCAGGTTTTACAACTGGTGTTGTTGAAAAGAGTAAACTTATTGATGGTACTAAGGTTGAAGTTAATGATGTACTTGTAGGTATTGAATCTTCAGGTGTACATTCTAATGGATTCTCTTTAGTTAGAAAGATTGTAAAAGATGCAAATCTAGACTTACATAAAGTATATGATGAATTAGATAGTACTAAAACTTTAGGTGAAGTATTACTTACTCCTACTAATATTTATGTAAAAGAAGTATTAGATGTAATTAAGAATGTAGATGTTCACGGTGTTGCTCATATCACTGGTGGTGGATTCGATGAAAATATTCCTCGTATCTTAAAAGAAGGACAAGGAATTTATGTAAAAGAAGGAACTTGGCCAATTTTACCTGTATTTAAGTTCTTAGAAAAATATGGAAAAATTGATCACAGAGAAATGTTTAACATTTACAACATGGGTATTGGTATGGTTATTGCAGTTGATGCAAATAGCGCAGCTAAAGTAATTGATATCTTATCTAACTATAATAGAAAAGCATACATTATTGGTAGTGTTACTGATAAGAGTGGCGTAGAAATTGATTTAGAAAAATAATTATGAAAAATATTTGTGTATTTGCAAGCGGTAATGGTACTAATTTTGAGGCTATTCAAAATGCTTGTGAGAACGGAACTATAAAGGACGCCAAAGTTCAAGTAGTTATATGTGATAGAGCTAAAGCTTATGTAATTGAACGTGCACGTAATCATAATGTTGATTGTAAGTATGTTAATATTAAGAAGTTTAACTCAAGAGAAGAGTATGAAAGAGAAATTATCTCTATATTAAAAGATTATAATATTGATTTAATTTGTCTTGCAGGATATATGAAAATTATTACTGATGAATTATTAGAAGCTTATCCTAATAAAATCATCAACATTCATCCTGCTCTACTTCCTTCTTTTAAGGGAGCTCATGGAATACTTGATGCATATAACTATGGTTGTAAAGTATTTGGTGTTACTGTACACTATGTTTCAAAAGAACTTGATGGTGGTAAAATCATCTCTCAAAGAGCTTTTGAATATTATGGCAATGATTTAGATGAATTAGAAGCACATATTCATGAAATTGAACATGTACTTTATCCTGAAACTATAAATAAATTACTTGGAGGTAATTAAATGAAAAGAGCGTTAATTAGCGTTAGTGATAAAACTAATGTTGTAGAATTCGCAAAAGAATTAGTTAACCTAGGTTATGAAATTATTTCTACTGGTGGAACTAAAAAGGCACTTGATGAAGCAGGTGTTAATACAATTGGTATTGAAGATGTTACTCATTTCCCTGAAATATTAGATGGAAGAGTTAAAACTTTAAATCCTTATGTACATGGTGGATTACTTGCACGTCGTGACAAGGAAGAACATATGGAAACTATTAAGAAACATGATATTAAACCTATTGATTTAGTATGTGTAAACTTATATCCATTTAAGAAGACAGTCGAAAAGAATGCTTCACTAGAAGAAACAATTGAAAATATTGATATCGGTGGACCTTCAATGTTAAGAAGTGCTGCAAAGAACTACGCATCAGTTACTGTAGTTGTAGATAGCTCTGATTACAATAGAATTATTGAAGAAATCAAAGAACATGGTGATACTACACTTGAAACTAGAACTTATCTAGCAGCTAAGGTTTATAGAACAACTGCAAATTATGATTCTATGATTTCTGCTTATTTTGCAAAGTTAACAAATGAAGAATTCCCTGAAAAATTATCTCTAACTTATGAAAAAGAAGCTAGTTTAAGATATGGTGAAAATCCACATCAAAACGCTGCTTTATATAAGGGACCTTATACAAGTTATTCAATCGTTCATGGTAAGCAATTACAAGGTAAGGAATTATCTTATAACAATATCCAAGACGGTAATGCTTGTCTAAATATTTTAAAAGAATTCAGCGAACCATGTGCTGTAGGTTTAAAGCATATGAATCCATGTGGTGTTGCGACAAGTGCTGATATCTTATCTGCTTGGGATAAAGCTTACAATGCTGATAGCGTATCTATTTATGGTGGTATTGTAGCCTTCAATAGAGAAGTATCTAAAGAACTTGCTCAAGATATTATCGATAAGAAGGTATTCCTTGAAATCATTATGGCACCATCTTATTCAGAAGAAGCTTTAAAGCTTTTATCTAAGAAGAAAAATTGCCGTGTAATGATTATTGATATGGATTCTAAATTTGTTGATAAGAAGATGGCTATTACTGTAAATGGTGGTCTTTTATATCAAGATTTAGATTTAAGTATATATAATGAAGAAGATTTAAAGGTTGTTACAAAGAAATCTCCAACTAAAGAAGAAATGAAGGACTTAGTATTTGCAATGAAGTGCGTTAAGCACGTTAAATCTAATGCAATTTTAGTTGCAAAGAATGAAACAACTCAAGGTGTAGGTGCAGGTCAGATGAATAGAGTAGGTGCTGCCCGTATTGCCTTAGAACAAGCTCGTGCAAACGGTGCTAAGTCACTAGTTCTTGCATCTGATGCATTCTTCCCATTTGATGATACAATTACTCTTGCAAGTGAATATGGTGTTACTGCTGTTATTCAACCAGGTGGATCTATTAGAGATGAAGACTCTATTAAAAAGGCTGATGAACTTGGTATTGCAATGGTATTTACAGGTCAAAGACATTTTAAACATTAATTTATAATAAGGAGTTATTATGAAAGTATTAGTAATAGGTAGTGGTGGTAGAGAACACGCTATAATTGATAAACTAAGTGAATCTAGTCTAGTTGATAAGATTTATGCTGCACCAGGTAATGATGGTATGAGAAGTCTTTGTGAATTAGTTAATATTAAGGAAACTGATAAAGAAGCTTTACTAAAATTTGCAAAAGATAATGATATAGAACTTACTGTTGTAGGACCTGAAGCTAGCCTTGCAACAGGTATTGTTGATTTATTCGAAGAAAATAATCTAAAGATATTTGGACCTAGAAAGGCTGCAGCTAGAATTGAATCTAGTAAAGAGTTTGCTAAAGACTTAATGAAAAAATATAACATACCTACTGCATCTTATGAAACTTTTACTGATTATAATAAAGCTTTAGAATATGTAAATACACATTCCATTCCGACAGTTATTAAGTACGACGGACTTGCTGCTGGTAAAGGTGTAATAGTTGCTAAAACACTAGAAGAAGCACAAAATGCAGTTAAGGATATGTTACTTGATGACAAGTTTGGTGAAGGAAAAGTTGTTATTGAAGAATACTTAGAAGGTATTGAATTCTCATTTATGTGCTTTGTAGATGGATCGAATGTATATCCACTTGATATATCTCAAGACCATAAGCGTGCTTATACTAATGATTTAGGACCTAATACAGGAGGTATGGGTGCATACTCTCCTGTACCTATCATTTCAAAGAGTGATGTTGATTACGCTTTTGAATCAATTATGAAACCTGTAGCTAGTGCTCTAGTTAAAGAAGGTGTACCATTTAAAGGATTACTTTATGGTGGCCTTATGAAGACTAAGGATGGTATTAAGGTTATTGAATTTAACTCTCGTTTTGGAGATCCTGAAACTGAAGTTGTACTTCCACGTTTAAAGAGTGATCTATGTAAGGCTTTCCTTGACATATTAACACACAATAAACCAGTACTAGAATGGGAAAATTCATATACTTTAGGAATTGTTATGGCTTCTAAGGGTTACCCAATGGAATATAAAAAAGGTTTT
>CAVAIM010000013.1:0-13132 GCA_963588755.1 bacterium
AATATGTACTCTAAATAACCAATTAAGATTAGAAAGATTAAAAGACATATTCTTAAATTCTTCTATTTCTTATCAAGTGGTAAAAGATATAAAGAATATTAAGTCTGGTATTGTTAATATTATTTATGGAGAGGCTTATTTATCTCTTTCAATAAATGATAAGAGTATCAATATCTTAAACGAAGAATCTTTATTTGAAAATAAATATGTATTAAGAAAAGCTAAATATAAATCTACATATAAAAATACAACTAAAATAAGTCATTATAATGAACTTAAAGAAGGAGATTATGTAGTACATTTTGATTATGGTATTGGTGTTTATAAAGGTCTTAAGACTATTGAGTCTAATGGCTTAAAGAGAGACTATTTAGAGATTACTTATAATGCAGATAAGCTATATGTACCACTTGAACAAATTTCAAGAATTGAAAAATATAACGCGGTTGAAGATGAGGTTAAGATTACATCATTACGTACAGGACAATGGGAGAAAGCTAAGGAACGTGTAAGAAAGAAAGTTAGAGATATCTCTCAAGACTTAATTAAACTATATGCGAATAGAAATGCTTCTGTTGGTTTTGCGTGTGATAAAGATGATAGATATCAAGCTGAATTTGAAAATAAGTTTATGTATGAACTAACTCCTGATCAAGCTAAGGCTATTGATGCGGTCAAGGCTGATATGGAGTCTGAAAGAGTAATGGATAGACTTATTTGTGGTGACGTAGGTTATGGTAAGACTGAGGTTGCATTACGTGCTGCATTTAAAGCTGTAATGAACTCAAAACAAGTAGCCTTACTTTGCCCTACAACAATATTGTCTAAACAACACTATAATACGTTTAAATCTCGTATGGAAGAGTTTGGTGTAACTGTTGAGTTATTAAATAGATTTGTTCCTACTAAGAAACAAAAGGAAATTATTGAAAATCTTAAAGAAGGTAAGGTAGATGTAATAATTGGTACACATAAATTACTTTCAAAAGATATTGTTTATAAGGATTTAGGATTACTTGTAATAGATGAGGAACAAAGATTTGGTGTTACTCATAAAGAGAAGATTAAACAATTGAAAGTTAATGTTGATACAATTACGTTATCAGCTACTCCAATTCCAAGAACTCTTCAAATGTCTATTGCAGGAATTAAAGACCTATCTACAATAGAAACTCCTCCTAAGAATAGATATCCTGTTCAAACTTATGTATTAAAACGTAATGAGGCTATTATAAGAGATGCTATATTAAGAGAAATTGCGCGTGGTGGACAAGTATTTTACATGTATAACTTTGTAGATACTATTTATGATGTTGCTTCTAAGATTCAAGCCCTTGTGCCTGAGGCTAGAGTTTGTGTGGGACATGGAAGACTTGAAAAAGAAGAACTTGAAGATGTTGTAAATGATTTTATTGATAAAAAGTATGATATCTTAGTATGTACTACAATTATTGAAACTGGTATCGATATTCCTGACTGTAATACGCTAATAGTGCATGATGCGAATAGATTAGGTTTATCACAACTTTACCAACTTAGAGGTAGAGTAGGTAGATCTGATAGAATTGCTTATGCCTATATGATGTATGATCCTAAGATTACGTTAAATGATACAGCTGTTAAGAGACTTGAAACTATTAAGGAATTCAATGAACTTGGTAGTGGATATAAGATAGCTTTACGTGATTTAGGTATTAGAGGTGCAGGAGATATCTTAGGTAGTGAACAATCAGGTTTCATTACATCTATTGGTCTTGAAACTTATCTAGAGATATTAAATGAAGAAATAGATAAGATTAAGAATCCTAATAAACAAGTAGAAGAAAAGAAGATATTTAAATCATTTAGTGATAGAACTATTTCTAAAGATTATATTGATAATGATGATGCAAGAATTGAAGTTCATAAGAAGATTGATAAGATTAGAAGCTTAAAAGATATAGAAGCATTATCAAAAGAATTACTTGATAGATTTGGTAAGTTTGATGATTCTATTAAATATTATATGTATGAGAAACTATTCCATAAATTATTAGTTAAATCTGGTATTGATAAGGTTATAGATAATGATTCATCTATTACACTAACTTATTCTAAGGAAGCTACATTAAAGCTTGATGGAAATAAGATGTTTGAAACGGCTAATAATCTAAATAGAGATATTAAATTATCATATCACGATAATAAGATTTCAATTTCACTTGATAAGTCCGAGCTAGACAATAAACAAGACTATTTAGTAATACTTGATAACTATTTAACTCAAATAGCTTAGTTTGTGAAAAATATGTGTAAATAACTTTATAAAAGTTTTTAATACTATTTAATTGTGCTATAAATAAACTAAATAAAATGAGGTGGTTTATATGCCTAGGAAGAAACAACATATTTTAAAGAAGAAAAGTAAAATTGTATCTACATGTAATTATTTAGTTAAATATACTAATATGGTTGAAGAGATAAAGAAAGAATTCTTGCATGTTCATTTAACCGGAGATGGTGTAGATGGTCGTGACTTAAAGAGTATGGCCTATATATTCTTAGTAGAAAATCCTCAAATTAGTGATGATGAATTCAAAGAGAAAACTCGTCAAATGTATCAAACTTTCTTAATTGATATTAAAAAAGATGATATAAGCGAAGAAGAACGTGAAGCTTTAAAGAAGCCATATCTAGATATGATGTTTAACTTTCAATCAAACTATAAAGTTATGATTAATCAAGCTAATAGGCTCAAGAATTATTTACCTTTAATTGTATATGCTTTCTTAACTCAAGCATTTGGAACTAAGAGAGAAGAAAATTCTTTGTATATAGACTTAAGAATTAATTCAATTGAAAAGGTTAGAGAAAATGATGATTTAGAAAGAAAGACTACAGATTTCTTATATGATTTATTAGATGATATAGCTAATGCTAAAGTTAACTATTCTAGCTTTGTTGATGTAACACTTTTAGGTAGACCTCAAAATAGACACTTTGGTAATGATTATGATCCTACAATCGATATAATGCAAGCTAAACTTGACGCAGCTGCATTAAAGGCTTTATATAAACAAGATAAAACACGTGATTATATAGAATTAGATGTAGTAAAAGAAATATATACATATATAGAAGATATCGATAATACTATAGAGGATTTATCTGATTATGATAAATCATGTGATTTAGCTAGCACAGCAGAACACTTACTACTAAAGGTATTAGGTGAGTATACAAATGAAAAGAAGTTAAACACAAAATTATTTGATTCTGATTTACATTTATATACTGATAATATTTATATTGATGGACGTCCTATTGCTGATTATGTATGTGATGATGTTAAAAACATGAACACATTTAGTGAGAACGATGAAGTTGATAGACATAAAGTAGATAAGAAGAAAAATCTTACGTTCAAGTCTAAAGCGCAAGTATTACTTAAGGCTATAGAATCTGGTGATAAACATATTGATATAGTTCGTATGAATTCATACAATGGATGCCTCGGATATCAAATTCAGTCTATCAAATTAAAATATAATCAAAGCGAGTATGAAAAAACTCATCATTATAAGTGGTGGCAAAGACTTTTTGGCTGGGGTGTTAAAAATATCCAAAGAACTTTTGATAGTGTTTATAATGATAATACTAAAGAAAGAAGATTTGCATCAATTTCAAAACACTTTGAAAATCGTGTTATGACTGAAGGTAAGAATATTAGTAGTGTTAGAATGTTTAATGATTTAATTGTTGATGAAACTTTAAGAACAGATAGAGTTGTTGGTGTTCAAAAGGATATCGAAGAATTGAAGAACGATAACAACATTGTTACTTCTAATAAGAATTTAGAAGATAATTTATCTAAAGATAAAGTTCAAACTAAATAAATAAGCTTTAAAAAAGGAGGATGTCAGGCATTGACTGTTTGACTACAAATTATATGGCAAGAGAACTAAAAATATTAAAGAATAAGAGTAAAGTTGTTTCTACTTTTCAATGGTTAATGAAGTATACTAATTTAGTTAACGAAGTAAGAATAGAAAAAGGTTATAATAAAAGCCTTGTAGTAGATGGAATTGATGGAAGAGATGTTAAGAGTATGAGTTATATATTCTTAATTCAAAATCCTAATATTACTGATGAAGAATTTAAGGCTAAAACTCGTGCAATGTATGAAGCTTTCTTAGATGATCATAATACTTTATCTAAAGAAGAGTTAGCTGAAAAGAGAAAACCCTATCTTGATATGTTATTTGAATATCAAGCTAATTATAAAAAGTTAGTAGAAGAAGCAAAACACAATAATTATCTAGGACTTATTGTATACTGCCTATTATCTCAAACATTTGGTACTAAAAAGGATGAAAATCCAGAGTATTTTAAACAAAGAAATAACACATGTAATAAAGTTAGAGATAACGATGTTATAGAACGTAGATCTCTTGACTTTGTGTTTGATTTAACTGATGATGTAAGAGGTTGTGGTGTAGAACCTGATAACTTCATTGATGTAACTATTAGAACATATAATTTCTTAGATGATGATGAAGATATAACAGATCATTATAAGATTGCTCACGAAAGAGAAAATAGATTAGATGATGCAGCTTTAAAGGCTTTAGATTTACAAGATATTAATCGTGATTACTTAGAGTTAGATGTTATAAAAGATATATACGATTTTAGTATGAATATTGAAAATACTTATGCTGATTTAAGTAATGAAGATAAGACTACAGATTTAACTATGACTTGTGAACATATTATATTAAAGATTATTGGTGAAGATACTAATGAAAAAATGCTTAACAAGACATTATTTAATCATGATACTAATATATTTACTCATAATTTTTATATTGATGGAAAGCCATTAGATGATTATGTTCCTGAAGATATTAAGAATATGGACATATTAAAAGATGATGGTAAAGTTGATGAAAATAAGAAGAGTTTGAAAAATAGACTTATTACTAAATCAAAAGCATTAGTTATTTTAAAAGCTATTGAATCAGGAGAACAACATATAGATCTAGTTCGTATGAATTCTCATAATGGGGACCTAGGTTATCAAATTCAACCTATTAAATTAAAATATAATAAGGCTGAATATGAAACTGCACATCATTACAAGTGGTGGCAAAGATGGTTTGGCTGGGGTGTAAAGAATATCCAAAAGACTTTTGATAGTGTTTATAATGATAATACTCAAGAAGAAAGATTTAAATCAATTTCAAAGCATTTTGAAGCAACTGTAAGAGCTAATAATCCTGATGTGTTAAGAATTGGTAAATTTAGTGATTTTGAAAATGCAGAAGAAGTAATTCAAATGAATCAAGTTAAGGGTGTTCAAAAGGACATTGATGAATTAAAAGATGAATATGTTATTGTAAATAATTATAACGAAATTCAAAATGATAAAGAGTTATCTAATGATGATTTTGATTTAGAAATTAAATAAAATAAAGAGGTTATGACTTGTTTCATAACCTCTTTATTTATTAACGTGATGAAGAATATCACAAAACTTCGTAAAATTTGCAATCAGACTTCAGAAAATATGCAATTAGAATTGCAATTTTTAAGAATATATAGATTATTGAGGATTAAATCAGGAAGTATTTAAAAAAGTAATGATTATTGGTCATTACTCATTAATGTTGTTAAATTATTTTACAATATAATTCCAATTATATTTATCACTAATTTCTCCTCTTTGTATTTGAGTTAGTGTATCAAATAACATTTGAGAAACAGGTCCTATATTATGGTTTTCAAAGAAGATATTATCTTTATAACATAGTTTACCAATAGGAGATATAACAGCTGCAGTACCTGTACCGAAAGCTTCCTCTAATAGACCTTTCTTAGCTGATTCAACTAAGAAATCAATTGTGAAATCAGTTTCGTGTACTACATAACCTTTATCTTTAAGAATTGTAATCATTGAATCTCTTGTAACACCAGGAAGAACAGAACCTTCACCAAGTTTTGCAATACTTGTATAGATTTCTCCACCTATTTTAAACATTACATTCATTGTACCAACTTCTTCGATGTACTTATTATGTATTCCATCAAGCCATAAAACTTGAGAATATCCTTTCTTTTCTGCATCCATTTGTGCTTTTATACTAACAGCATAGTTTCCACCGCATTTAGCATATCCAGAACCACCTTTAACTGCACGTACATATTTATCTTCAACATAAATATTAACAGGCTTTAATCCTTCTTTATAATAACTTCCTACAGGAGATAGTATTACCATAAATAAATAATGATTAGCTGCATGTACTCCAAGCTTAGCTTGATATGCAAACATAAATGGTCTTATATAAAGACTTGAATTTGGTTCGTCAGGAATCCAACCTTGTTCAATTTTAACAAGTTCAGTGATTGCTTTTATAAAGTCAGTTTCATCAAGTATAGGCATGCCTAAACGTTCATTTGATGTTTGGAAACGACGTGCATTCATATCAGGTCTAAATATTTGTACAACACCATCTCTTGTCTTGAAAGCCTTAAGTCCTTCAAATGTTTCTTGGGCATAATGAAGTACTAATGCTGCAGGATCAAAAGGAATTGGTCCGTATGGTACGATACGAGGATCATGCCAACCGATACCTTCAGTATAATCATACATAAACATATAGTCAGTAAAATAATTACCGAATCCTAAAGATACTCCTTTTGGTTTTTCTTTCAAGTTATTATTTTTTACAAATTTAATTTCTTCCATTTTATTCACCTTTTATTTTATTATAAGCCTAAACTAATAAAAAATAACATAAAACTTTATGAAAACATTTTTAGTAAAAAAAGTTAAAATTTTTTTAAAAAATCTTAAATATTACATCTATAGTGTTAAGATGAGTTCTATTATATAGACAAATAGGATGGAAAATGCCTATTTAATTAAAGAATATAAAAGAAACTTTTTAATTCTTTCTTAAAATGTTCTTTAAATTATTTATGCTTATTTTAAGGTGGGGGCTTTAATATAAGACACATGGGATATAGGACTGTTAATTCATAATCATTTCTTTAAATAAAGCTTCTTTAAGGGAGCTTTTTTAATTTCTAAAATAATCTTTTAAGATATACTCTTTAAAATAAAAGTGCGATTTGATATAATAGGTTGTAATTGCTTATAGCGAGGTAAAAATATGAAATATGATGTAGTTATTGTTGGTGCAGGTCCATGTGGTATATTTTGTGCATATGAACTTTCACTAAAAAGTCCTAATTTGAAAGTATTGTTAATTGATAAAGGACATGATATCTATAAGAGAAGATGTCCTGTTTTAGAACATAAAATAGCTAAATGTCCTCAAAATAAGGAAGGTATTTCAGGTTGCTACCCATCTTGTTCTATTACTGATGGATTTGGTGGTGCTGGTGCTTATTCTGATGGTAAGTTCAATATCACTAGTGAATTCGGTGGTTGGATGACTGAATATTTAGATGAATCTACAGTTCTTGATTTAATTAAATATGTAGATGATATTCAACTTAAGTATGGTGCAACAACTGTTATCACAGATCCTACAACTAAAATTGTAAGAGATATTGAAAGAAGAGCTATCGGAGCTGGTTTAAAATTGTTACGTAGCCAAGTTAGACATTTAGGTACTGAGTCTAACCAAGAGATTTTAAAGAAGATTTATAATTATTTAGATGAACACATTGATATGCGTTATAATACTAAGGTTACTGATGTGATTGTAAATGATAACAAAGTAAGTGGTATTAAGATTGGTGATGAACTAATTGAAACTGATAAAATATTACTTGCAGTAGGTAGAGATGGTTCATTATGGCTTGAAGATATTTGTAAGAAACATGGTGTAGCCATGAAGAATAACCAAGTTGACGTTGGTGTAAGAGTTGAAACCTCTAATCTTGTAATGGAAGAAATTAATGAGAATCTATATGAAGGTAAGTTTGTATATTCAACTAGTGTAGGTACTAAGGTAAGAACATTCTGTTCTAACCCATCAGGTCACGTTGTAGTTGAAAACCATTCAGGTACAATACTTGCGAATGGTCATGCTTACGGTGATATTAAGCTTGGTACTAATAATACTAACTTTGCATTACTTGTATCACACAAGTTCTCAGATCCATTCAATGAACCAAATGAGTATGCTCATGAAGTTTCGCGCCTTGCAAATAAATTATCTTGTGGTTCTGTAATTGTTCAACGTTATGGAGATATATTAAAGGGTAGACGTACTACTGAGAAGAGACTTAGAGAAGGTTTCATTGAACCATCTCTAAAAGAAGCTGTTCCAGGTGATTTAGGTCTAGTATTACCTTATAATACTATGAAATCAATTATTGAAATGATTGAAGCACTAGATCATATAACACCAGGTATTGCGAATGAACATACATTATTATATGGTGTTGAAGCTAAGTTCTATTCATCACGTCCTATTGTAAACAATAAGTTTATGACTAAGATTGAAGGATTATATGTTGGTGGAGACGGAGCTGGTATTACAAGAGGTCTAGCTCAAGCTAGTGCTAATGGTGTTTGGGTTGCGCGCGACATGTTAGGTATAACAGGCGTTGAAACTAAAGACGTTACTATTGATTAATAATAAGGAGATATATTATGAGTACATGTGTTGTAATGGGTAGCCAATGGGGAGACGAAGGAAAAGGAAAAATTACTGATTTCCTTGCACAAGATGCAGATGTTGTAGTTAGATATCAAGGTGGTAATAATGCAGGACATACTATCGTTATTGATGGTAAGAAGTTTGCATTACAATCAGTTCCATCTGGTATTTTCAATCCTCATATTGTTAATGTTATTGCAAATGGTGTTGTATTAAACCCTAAGGCATTCTTAGAAGAATTAAATGGTTTAAGAGAAAAAGGTATTACTGATTATCAATTAAAGATCTCTGATAGAGCTCATTTAATTATGCCTTATCATATTATGCTTGATGGAGCACAAGAATCTCTAAAAGCTGATAAGAAGATTGGTACAACTAAGAAGGGTATTGGACCTTGTTATACAGATAAGGCCGCAAGAATTGGTCTTAGAGTGGGAGATTTACTTGAACCAAACTTCTTTAGAGAAAGATTACATGATGCATTACTTGTTAAAAATAGAGAACTTAAGATGTATGGTCTAGAAGAAGTTAGCGAAGAAGAAATATATAATGAATATATGACTTATGCTACAGAACTTGCTCCATATATTTGTGATACTTCAGTTCTTTTAAACAAATATTTAGAAGAAGATAAGAAAGTATTATTTGAAGGTGCTCAAGGTGCTATGTTATGTATTGATAATGGTACATTCCCATTTGTTACATCATCAAGCCCACTTGCTTCATCTATTCCACTAAATGCTGGAATTGCCCCTAAATATATCAATACTGTTGTAGGTATTGCAAAAGCTTATAATACACGTGTTGGTGCAGGTCCTTTCCCTACTGAAATTGAAGGAGAACTTGCAAGCTTAATTCGTGAAAGAGGTCACGAATATGGTACTGTTACAAAGAGACCACGTCGTGTAGGATATCTTGATTTAGTAGTACTTAAGAACACTAAGCGTTTAACTGGTGTTACATCATGGAGCTTAATGTTATTTGATGTATTAACTGGTATCGATGAACTTAAGGTTTGTACTAAGTATGAACTAGATGGTAAAGAAATCGATTATGAACCAGCTACTTTATCAGTATTT
This sequence comes from bacterium, assembly GCA_963588755.1. Taxonomy (GTDB): domain Bacteria; phylum Bacillota_I; class Bacilli_A; order Acholeplasmatales; family Anaeroplasmataceae; genus JAEELC01. Next base: position 9,698 of record CAVAIM010000013.1, read on the forward strand.
GAACGTTGCAAACCAGTTTACACAACTTTAAAAGGATGGAGCGAAGATATTTCTAATTGCCAAACTTTTGAAGAATTACCTGCTAACGCAAAGGCTTATATTGAATTCATTGAAAAAGAAACTAATGCTTCTGTTGATATGATTTCTGTAGGTCCTGATAGAAGTCAAACTATCGTTAGAAAAAAAGTGTTTTAATGGATAATATATTAGTAAGTAGTTGTCTTTTAGGACTTAATACTAAATATAATGGCTCTAATAATTATGTTCCTTTAATAGAAGAGATTAAGAAACATTATAATGTTATTCCTATTTGTCCTGAAGTTTTAGGTGGTCTTTCTACTCCAAGAAATCCTTCTGAAATTAATGGAGATAAAGTCATATCAAACATTGGTCTTGATGTGACTAAGGAATATCTTAAAGGAGCTCAGATTGCACTAGACACTGCAATTAAATATAATTGTAAAATAGCTATTCTAAAAGATAAAAGTCCATCATGTGGTAGAATATCTTATGATGGTACATTTACAAAGACATTAATAGATAGAAACGGTATTACTTATAACTTACTTAGAAGTAATGGAATTAAAGTATATACTGAGAATGAAATTAATGAAATATTAAATAATTTAGATGAATCATAATATGTGGTTCATCTTTTTTTGAAATAAACTTTTGATATATGTATACATATAATTGAAGATTTTAATAATTTATGATATACTACATAAAGTCTAATAAGAAAGGATAATTATATGAACCAACCAAATTGTAAAAATATAGTTTCAGCAGATAAACTTTGGAATATAGCGCTTGAATTCATTGAAAGAATTGATAAAGATCAAAAAGAATACAATTTAAAACTTGCCTATATTGTTTACAAATACTCAAAAATATCTATTACTGCACCTGGTACTTTAAACAATTTAGTATTTTTATCTTGCTTCTACAATGTTGGTAAATTAAATAGGAATTCTTTAAGTCAAGAATTTCAAAGTTATCTATTCTTAAAATATTTCTCACCTTTAAAAGAATTTTCTGAGATATTGTTATTAAAAAATTATAAATTACCTATTGTAGGAAACTTTAGAATATGTCAGTCTTTTACTGATAATTATATTAAGTTTGGTGATAAGAAAATTGCTTTAGAAGAAACTCTTAAGGAAAAAGATAAATATAATATCATTGATGTTGCAAACTTAAAAAAATTAGTAAAGTCTACTGATTTTGATTATGAATTTAATTCATTCCATTATAAGACTGAAGTATATAGAATAATAGCTCAATCTATTACTGATTTAAATTATAGAAATAATAATTTCTTCTTAATGTTATCAAGTTTATTTGAAATGTATTCCTTTGAAACACTAAACCATTCTAAGACTACAGCTCAAATTGCTTATTTACTTGCGGTTAACTTAAAAGTTCCACCTAGAAGATGTAAGATAATCTATATCGCAGGACTTTGTCATGATTTAGGTAAGGTTTGTATCCCTCTAGATATCCTTGAAAAACAAGGTGCCTTAACTGATGAAGAGTTTAAGCAAATGCAAATGCACGTTACTTACACTAAAGAAATATTATATCAAAAGATTGATTATGAAATCATAGAAATAGCTTATAGACACCATGAAAGATTAAATGGTATCGGATATCCTAATCATTTAACTCATAATCAAATGACAATTGATCAAGAAATCTTACAAGTAGCTGATGTAATGAGTGCTCTACTTATGAAGAGAAGCTATAAGGAAGAATTCAGTTGGGATAATTGTATTGAAATTCTTGAACGTCAAACGGCTGAAGGAAGATTCAATTCAGATATTGTTAATTGTTTGAAGGAATCTAAAAAAGAAATCGAAAATATCATTAAAGAAACATTAGTTGATTCTGAAAATGTATATAAAGAGATTGAACAAGAAAAGATTAAATATAATCAATTAGAAAAATAATAGAAGGTCATTTGACCTTCTATTTTATTTTAATTCATATTCAATTTCTAAATCATTATCTTTGCATTTAACATTTGCAATTGCCCCACATAGAAGAGGTATAGCAGGTTTTAAATGACTGAAGTCAGCATTTATAATAATAGGTATCCCTAAGTCCTTTAGTGCATCAATAACTGCATCATTCATTGTAAGTCCACAAAAGTCTGTATTATATTTATAAGGACGACCTATCATAATTAAAGATACATGATTAAACCAACCAGCACGTTTTAATTGAAGAAGTGCAAGCTTTAAATTCCAAGCCTCCAAATCACATGATTCTAAAAACCAAATTATAGAATCTTGCTTATACTTATCTAAGAACTCTTTTACCTTATCATATTTAGTTCCTACAAGATAAGTTAGACAATCAATACAACCACCTATTAGACGTCCTTTAACGTTTATATTATTCGAATTAATTAGAATAAGTTCTTTCTTAGTATCTAGATTATAAGTAGCATAAGGATTAGTATCACTTTTAATAGAATTTAGTTCAAAATAAGGGTAACCTCTAAACTTTAATTTTTCACCCTTCATTAACATTATTTGATCTATTGTATAACTATCTAATTCAAAACTTCCAAACTCAGGCGCATTGTATCCATATATTGATACAACATCACATAATGTAGTAAGTAAGAATGTTAAATATGTATTATCGGAGTAACCCATAAAGAAAGTAGGAGGAAGTAAAGATATTTCGTTAAAGTTGATATAATCTATAATCTCACCTTCTAAATTACCGCCACCAACTGATAATATAAAATTATTATCTTTATAAGCCTTTATAAATTCTAGTGCTCTATTTTCTTTAGTATTTGATGCGGGGCCTAGACTTGAAAAAATGTTCTCTCCATTAATTGTAGTTATACCTAAAGATTCGAAATGCTTAATAGCCATATTTAATCTTGAATAGTAAGGCTCGGTAGTACAACCAAAGGAAGGAGCTATTAGATTTAATTTGTTATTTAAAAATTTTGGATATTTCATATAATCACCTAATTAATTATAACAATTTTTTAATTATTTTTAAAATCATAAAAATAATGTTAAGGTTATAAATAATATATTAATAATTAATATTGATGATTTGAATGCAGTTAAAATGCACAATTATTGTTCATATTTTTTCATTTATATATTCATTTAAATAATGAAAATTGAAATATTCTATGGACATGAATATGAATTTGATTCTTTAGAGTCTTTAGAGAAAGCAATGAAAGAATATTACAATAATGATAGAATTATGACAAAATTAAAAGGATTGACGCCTATTCAATATAGACATCAATCCAAAAATAACGTAAGATAATATTAAATTAACTTAAAGTCCAATTTATGGGGTTCAGTATAAAACTACCTAACTACCTCATATTGGAAAGAGCCGAGATTTTTAGCACAAATCTATTATACCGAAAGGAGTTATTTTTTTTGAATAATT
>CAVAIM010000014.1:0-9498 GCA_963588755.1 bacterium
GCTTAAAACATTGTAAAAGGCCTTTTGATATGATAAAATTAAATATGCAAGGGGAATACTTAAAAAATGGAGGAATGTCTATGAAAATTACTTTAGAGCATTTAACCAAGGTGTTTGAAAACAAGAAAGCTGGACGTAAGGTTATAGCTGTTAATGACCTTAATGTAGAAATACCATCTGGTAAACTTGTTGGATTACTTGGACCATCTGGTTGTGGTAAGTCTACAACATTATTCATGTTATCAGGACTTGAAGAACCAACTAGCGGTCGTATTTACTTTGGTGAAAATGACGTAACTGATTTAGCACCTGAAAAGCGTGGTATTGGACTTGTGTTCCAAAACTATGCGCTATACCCTCATATGACTGTAGAGCAAAACATCATGTTCCCTCTACTAAACATGAGAGTAAAGAAAGCTGAAGCTAAGGAAAGAGCCTTAGAAGCAGCTAAAATGGTTCAAATTGAAGAACTTCTTCAAAGAAAACCTAGTGAGTTATCTGGAGGACAACAACAACGTGTTGCAATTGCACGTGCTTTAGTTAAGTTCCCATCAGTACTATTACTTGATGAACCACTTTCAAACCTAGACGCTCGTCTTCGTCTTCAAACAAGAGAAGAAATCAAGCGTATTCAAGTTGAAACTGGTATTACTACAGTATTCGTAACACATGACCAAGAAGAAGCAATGTCTATTTGTGATTCTATGTTAGTTATGAAGCTTGGTGTTTTACAACAAGCTGGTGTTCCACAAGAAATTTACGATAACCCATCAAATCTATTTGTTGCAAACTTCTTAGGTACACCACCAATCAATATCTTCTTAGGAGAAATTAAAGACAAAAAGGTATATATTGGTGATGAAGCAATTCTTGATACTGAATTAGCAGATCAAGAAATCTATGTAGGTATTAGACCAGAAGGATTCATCGTTGATGAAAATGGTCCACTTACATTATTAAAAGAACATGTAGAGGTTATGGGTAGAGACAAGTCAATCATCTCAACACATCCTGAATCTACAAAACCATCAGTAAGATCAATTGTAGATAGCGATGTAAAATTACCTGAAACAGAAACTATTAAATTCAGCTTAAAGCCTCACAAAGTATTCTTATTCAATCGTGAGACAGAGGAAAGATTAAGAACTGAGGCAGAAATCGAGGACTAGTGTATGAAAGCAAAAGACATTATTACTCGTAAACGCAAAAGACCTTTAAGAAAATATTTAGAAGACTTTAAGGGATGGTTATATGTATTACCTGTTGTTATTTTAATGGGTGTATTTACATTCTATCCATTAATTCAATCATTTATTTATGCCTTCCAACAAGGATACTCACGTCTAGCAGTTGTAGGTGGAGGAAAAGGTTATGATGGTATTGGTTTTGAAAACTTTACTAAGGTATTAAGTTATGCAAAATTTAAATACTGTTTAGCAAATACACTATTATTTGCATTTATATCAGTACCTTGTTCAACACTAATTGCTTTATTCATATCAGTATTCTTAAAATCTATTAAAGGATTTAGAAGTGCATATCAAACTATATTCTTCCTACCTTACTTAACTAACTCTCTAGCAGTTGGTGCAGTATTTGCAACTATGTTCCAAGTAATCGGTACTAAGAGTAGCGTAATGACCTATGGTTTAATTAATACAATATGCCATACTCAAATTGACTGGCTAAATATTTCTGTTATCCCAGATAGATCAGCTTCCGAATGGCAACAATGGATAAATGCCTTCTGTGATGGTACTATATGGCCAGCAAGATGGGTTGTAATCATATATGAAATTTGGGCTGGTCTTCCTTTCAAGATTTTAATCTTATTCGGTGCATTAGAAAATGTATCTAAGCAATATTATGATGCAGCTAAGGTTGATGGTGCAAGTAAACATACAACTCTATGGAAAGTTACTGTACCTCTAATTTCACCTATGTTATCATACTTAATTGTTACAGGATTTATCGGTGGATTTAAGTCATATACAGCTGTTGTCGGTATCTTTGGAAAAGATAACGTTAAGAACAGCTACATTAACACTCTAGTAGGTTATGTATATGATCAAACAAACAGCGACCATATTGGTCTTGCGGCAGCCGCAGCATTAATCCTATTCGTTATAATTTTAATATTCACAGTTATTAACTTAAGAGTTAGTAAAAAACGTGTTCATTACTAGGAGGTACTTATGGAAAATAATATTCAATTAAATTCTAGTGTTGAACCAGATTCAAATAAAATCAAAAAGATAGAACAAAGAGAAAAAGTAGTAAAAGTTGTTAACAAAACTATTGTTTATATTTTATTAACAATTGGTGCGTTAACATGTATTTTCCCATTCTATTGGATGATTATATCTTCTTTTAAGACATTAAGAGAATATACTCAAGATGTGCCTACACTATGGCCAAATCAATGGACAACTGAGGCATATCAATTAGCTTTCTCTTATAGAGATGGTTTGTTCTCAGCAACACTTAAGAACTCTATAATTGTTGGTTTAATTTCAACATTCTCATCTGTTGTATTAACAATACTTGCAGCATATGCATTTGCACGTGTTAAGTTTGTTGGTAAAAATTTATTATTCTCTATCTTAATGGCAACAATGATGGTACCAGGTGAATTATTCACTATTACTAACTACGTTCAAACAGCTAACTGGAAATGGACAGATTCATATACAATTTTAATTCTTCCATTCTTGTGTTCAATTTATTACATTTATTTATTACGTAATTCATTCAAATCTATTCCAGAAAGTTTATATAAAGCTGCAAAGGTAGATGGATGTTCAGATTTTGAATATCTAGTTAAGGTAATGATTCCTCTATCAGCACCAACAATTATTTCTATCACAATTTTAAAACTTATCGGTACATGGAACTCATACATGTGGCCTGAATTAGTAAACTCAGAAACTTGGAGACTTGTATCTAACTGGATGTCTTTAGCTGGTTCAAACTCTGACAGAGCTACTGCTTTAGGTTTAACAGCTGACCAACCAATGAGAATGGCAGCATCTATGATTATATCTATTCCATTATTCATTGTATTTATCTTCTTTAGAAAATACATCATGCGTGGAGTATCAAAGAGTGGTATTAAAGGATAGTTTAGATTAAATTTACAATTTTTGGGATTATAGGGACTAAATATAAGGAGAAAAACAAATGAAAATTAAGAAAATTTTAGGAGCTGCAGCAATTCTTTCTGTAGGTATCTTATCACTTGCATCATGTGGTGAAGCTAACGATGATGATAATACAAACAACACTAATACTAATGTAAGTGGAGCAAAAACAATTAAATTGTATACAACAGCTGGTGATACACTTAAGGCTGTACTAGATCAAGCTGCTAATAAATTCATGCAAGAAAATGAAGGATGGACTGTTGAAATCACTAATGGTTATTCATATTCAACATTAAATGAAAAGTGTACATCTGACTTAATTGCAGGTAATCAACCTACTCTTGCATATTGTTATGGTGACCACGTTGCTGGTTATTTAAAGACTAAGAAGGTTGTTGATTTCAATAAGTTCATTGAAAATGATGATGACTTTAAGAATAACTACGAAGGAAAGCTTATTCAATCTTATTATAATGAAGGTACACAATTTGGTGATTCTTCAAAGCGTTATACAATGCCTCTTGCAAAATCAACAGATGCTGTATACATCAACAAGACAGTTGTTCAACCAATTCTTGATGAATTAAATATTGATGTAAATAATCCTCAACAATGGACTTGGGATAATTTATGGAAAGTTTGCGAAAAGTTAAAAGCAATTTATCCAAATTCAACTCCACTAGGATATGACTCTGAATCTAACTGGACAATTACTTATCTAGAAGAAGTTAGTGCTAAAAATGGTGGAACAAAGTATTATACAGATGGTACTAAGAGTGGATCAGGTAAGTTATTATTTGATAACTCTGAAACAAGATCATTCTTCAGCACAGTATATGATAAGTATCAAGCTGGTCTAGTTACAACAAAGGGTGTTTATGGTAGCTATACATCTGGTCTATTCTCACTATATAGAAAATCAAATAGTGATACTACTGAAGATTTACCTACTGTTGATGCTGCTTACAAGCAAAAATATGCAGGTTCATTCATTTCAATTGGTTCAACAGGTGGAGCAAGTCACCAATTACCAACATATGATGAACAATTTGAAGTAATTATGGCACCAGAACCATCTTTAAATGGTTACAGAAAGCAAATTTCTCAAGGTCCATCTCTTGTTATGTTTGATCAAGGTGATGAAGAATTACAACAAGCTGCTTGGAAATTTACAAAAATATTATTAAGCGATAGCGTTCAACAAGCTTATGCGCTAGCTTCTGCTGGTTATAGCCCTGTTCGTTCAGATTCATTAGCTTCAGTTATTGCTGACCTAGATCCAGATACATCTACAGGTAAGATTAATAAGGCATGTCTAGAAGTTCTTGAAGAAGTTTCAAATGACCTTTATACATCTGATTGCTTCAACGGTTCAGCAACTGTTCGTACTCAAGTTGAACAAGCATTAATTAATCTATTAAAAGATACATCAACTATGGCAGTTGACAAGAAGATTGCCAATGTATTAGGTGCTGCATTCGAAGAATGTGAATACGTTCTAGATTAATTTTTGAAAGAAAGATTTACTCATGAAAAAAAGAAAAATATTAAGTACATTAATGTTTGCAGGACTAGGCCTATGCCTAGTCTCTTGCGACACTAATAGCAATAATACAAACACTAGTAATCCTACAACACAAACTCAAAACTCAGAATACAAAATTGAAATTGCTAAGCAATGTAAATTAACTCAATCATTTGAGGGTAAGAGCTTATTTACTGATGGTATTGAAGAATGTACATTAAGTCGTGCTACTGATGGAGATACTTCAACATTTAAACTTAAATCAGGTGGAAGTGTTACAGCTAGATATTTAGCAATTGACACTCCTGAATCTACTGCGGGTTATGAAAAATGGGGTAAAGCTGCATCTATTTGGAATGCATCAATATTAACTAAGGCAACTTCAATAGTTGTTGAAGGTAATGTTAATGGTTCAGCTCCTGATAAAGATTCAAATGGTACAAGATACTTACTTTATATTTGGTATAAACTTGAAGGTGATACTGAATATACTAATTTAAATCTTGAAACTGTAGAAATGGGTTATTCTGATTACACAGGTAGTTCATCTAGTTGCAAATACAATTCTTTATTTGAACAAGCTAAAAATAAAGCTAAGGCTGCAAAAAAAGGTGTATTTGGTAATGAAGATGATATTTATTATCCTGAAACAATTCAAACTGTTAATTTAAAAGAGTTAACTGAAAATCCTTCTAAGTATTATAATAAAGAAACTCAAGTACCTTGTAAGGTAGCTTTCGAAGCTTATTATGTTAAAAAAGAAGTTTCTAACAGTTTCATTACTGCAACAGTAGAACAATGGATTGATGGAAAAGCATATCAATATAAACTATCTTTAGGATATTCTGGAGCTACAGTTCCTGATATGTTCAATGATACAGCTCTAACTCGTGGTTCATTATTCTATATTTGTGGTTTCACATCTAGTGATAATTTACACGGATTACTTGGTGCAACTAAAATTGTAGACGGTGATGCGTATACTAAGATTACTACTAGATTTTATTATTCTGATATAAGTGATGCAGTTATCACTAAAATTGAAGGTAATGTAATTACTGCTGTAAAGGATGAAAATACATTAGTTATTACAATGAAAGACTCTGATAGTGCTGGTGTATCTAGTAAATACACTGTTGGTTCAACTATCTCAGGTCATGCGTACAATTTGGATGGTTTAAATCCAAGTGGTAGCGATAAAGTAACTATCAATTTCGATGGTTATATGAGCCAAATAAGTACAAAATAACAAAACAAATAGGAGTATTAAACTATAATGAAAAAATTTGTTAAAATTTTATCTAATATTGCACTTGCTAGCTTAATTGTTGGTGGTACAGTATCATTAGCGTCTTGTGGAAATGAAGAAAAGCCTAATACAAGCGAAACAACTAATAATGATCAACAAACAGCTGACAGTTTAGCAGCATTACTTACTACTTCAGTAAATGGTACAAAAGTTTCTGATAACTTTACTTTACCTGCAACTGTAGGTGCTGATAAAACACCAGTTACATGGGTTTCTGATGATGAATCATTATTAACATTCACTCATGCAGAAGGTGCTGAAACTTATACAGCTGTTGTTCACCGTCCTGCTGCTGATAGCAAAGATGAATACAGCAAAGTTACATTCCACGCTGTTGTAACAGTAAACGAAGCTACTTCAAACACAAGCACATTCAATGTTCGTATTAGAAGACAAATGTCTGCTCAAGAATTATATAATGAATGGATTTCAAGCACTGGTGTAACTCAAAATGTTGGTGGTTATGTAATTGCTAAAATAGGTTATATAACTAATTACAAAGAGGCTAATCTTATTTTATGGAATCCAGAAGTAAATGGATCATACTATGTTTATAATGGTTATATCTCACAAGATGATTACAACGCTTTAGCAATCGGTACATGGGTAAGTGCTAGTGGTGCAACTAATACAATTTATAATGGTTTACTTGAAACTAAATATGGTGCATCATTCACAGTAGATTCTAGTAAAACTATTGATGCAACAACAATTACAAGAACTAATATTACTGAAAATGTTATAAAGAACAATTTAGTTGATACGAAGGGTTCTCCAACTACAGATGCATTAAAGTTACAATCTACATATGTATCATTAAGCGGTTTTGTTGTAACTGATATTAAAGAATTCTCTGCAACATCTGGTTCAAATGGTACTACTGCTCAAAAGGTTGCAACTTTATCTCGTGCTGGTCAATCTATTGATGTTATTATTTATGAAGGAGCTACTCCATTCGCAGGAACTGAAGCCAAAGCTATTTCTGATAAGATTAGTAGTATTGGTAAAGGTAAGAAGGTTACTATCAATGGTATTCTTTCTTGGTACAATGCACCACAATTATTTGTAACTAGTGCTGATGATATCGTTGCTTGTGAAGATGATTACACAGATGACTATGTTGACTATGATTTATCATATGCTGCAGCAAACGAAGCAGTAGCAAGCATTAAAGCAAATTACAATGCTTCAGCAACAGTTACTCTTCCAACTACACTTTACGAAAATGTTTCATTATCTTATGAAATTTCTGGTGATGCATTAAGCTATAATGAAGAAACTCATGTTTTAACAATCAATGTTGGTGATGAAGAAAAGACTGGTAAGATTGTGGTTACTGCTCTTTCAGGTACAATTTACTATGAAAAAGAAATCAGTGTGACTACAAAGAACATGACTGATGAAGAAATTTGTGAATCAGTATTAGCTGGTGTTACAATTGATGCTGTTAGCGCTCCAAAGGTTGTTGAATTAGCTTCTAAAGCTTATAACGATACAGTAACTCTTACTTATGAAGTTACTGAAGGTGCTGACGTTGCAAGCATTGATGAAAATGGTAAGCTTGTAATTATCCCAGGTACTGAAGCTAAAACTGTTAAGGTTAAGGTTACAGCTACTCTAGGTGAAACAAAGAAAGAAGCTGTTAAGGATATTGCTGTATCAGCTCTTCCTGTAACATCAATTGCAGACGTATTAGCTGCAACATATGATTCAAGCAAAGAAGTATATTATTGTGTTGAAGGTTATATTACAAATATTTACAATACAACACAAGGTAATTGTTATATTGATGTAGCTTATGAAGGTCAAAAGAAGACTCTTTGCATTTTCAAAACATATGATATTTATGGAAATGCTTATAATACTGTTTCATCTGAATATAAGTACGAATTAGGTAACAAAGTAAAGTTCTATGGTGAATTAAGTAGCTATAGTAATACTAACCAACTTGCTAATGCAATTATTTTAAGTGTTACAGTTGATAAAGCTATAGAAGCTCAAAAGACATTAGATTCAGCTGCTGCATTATTCTCTAGTGCTTACTATGAAGCTGCAACTGTTACTTTACCTGATGGTGTAACTGCAACAGTTAAAGAAGGTACTTCTGTTTCAATTGCTGATAAAACAGTTTCTATTTCAATTCCTGAATCTTCAGAAAAGAATGTAATTACTTTATCAGTTCTTGCTGGCGGAAATACTTATACTAAGGATGTTGAATTTACTTGTGCTTCACCTACTATTGGTGAAGGTGAACAAAAAATTACCGGAAGCTATACAGGTACATCAAGTGTTACTGATCTTGCTGCTGATGTAAATATTGCTACATATTTAAACATTCCAGCATACATTTTAACTATGAAACAATCTAAAGCTAGTTCATGTGGTTTCTATTCAGATGCTACTAGATTATATAAAAGCTCCACTTATACTGTAAGTTCTGAATCTGTAGTTATCAAATCAATTAAAGTGACTTATGATTATGGTAAAACAACTGGAAAATTAGTTGTAACTCCAAAAGATGGAAAAGCAATTAACGGTACTACTATTGAAAAGGATATTGCTCCAGATACATTTGAAATCAATGCTAGTGAATTTACAATTCAAGCTGTTGATAACCAAGTCCGTATTGTTTCAATTGAATTTGTTTACGAGAAAAAGTAATTATTTAAATATAATTGTTTCTAAAATTTAATAAATAGGGATAAGTAATCTAATACTTATCCTTATTTTTTATAAATAAAGGAGAAAATATGAAAAAATTAATATTACCTGTTATTTTAGGCACTTTAGTACTTGCTTCGTGTGGCAATCCCGAAGATAACACTAATACCTCAACTAAACCAAATACAAATAATACTGAAAGTGGTACTAATTCACAATCTAATGGTGAAACTAGCACAAATGCTCTCGAATTCAAAGAATCATATACTCATGATGTAGTAAAGAGTGGAGTTTATTCTGGAAGTTATTATGATTCTATTACCTCAACTGATAAAGATACTTTAATAACTCAATTAAACACATTAATCAATAACGGATATGTAAAATACTCATATTCTTCACAAACATCTAACCTAAAGGTTACAGATTCATATGATGGTAATTATGTAGAATGTCTATACAGTGGTGAAAGAATAGATAAAGAAACTGTTGGAAGTGGTGCTGGACAATGGAACAAGGAACATATATGGGCTAAAACTTATGGATTTAAAAATGAATCTTATCAATCTTATTCCGATATTCAAATGTTAAGGGCTACTGATGGCGCTATCAATGGTAAAAGAGGAGATAAATACTTCGATAATGTATCTCAAGGCGAGTCGGTAGAAGGTTGTTCTTGGTCTAGCGATGCATTTGAACCTAGAGATGAAGTTAAAGGTGATGTAGCACGTATAATGTTCTACATGACTGTAATGTATAACGATTCTAATTTAAATCTTGAACTTACCGATGATGTAAGTAAAATTAATTCATCTGCCTCTCAATTAGGTGGTACTGCATATCTTGGAAAACTATCAACA
>CAVAIM010000014.1:9508-12111 GCA_963588755.1 bacterium
TAAATGGGCTGCAGAAGACCATGTTGATGAGAGAGAAATTTCAAGAAATAATGCCGTATACTCAATTCAAAAGAATAGAAATCCATTTATAGATCATCCTGAATATGCATATTACATTTTTAAAGATGAATGTAGTGCTCTAAATTTATCTTATGATGATTTCTATGACAACAATGAATATGTTGCGTCTAACACTGAAGCTCTATCTTATATGGATAAGCTAGTTGATTCTATTGGAGAAGTAACTCTTGCGAAAGAAGGATTAATAAACAGTATTAATGAAAAATATACACTTCTAGATAGTGATACTCAATCTTTCTTTAAAGGATATCAAAAACTACAAGAAGCTACATATCAACTTCAAGTATTAAAAGATTTAGAAAATAGAGATACTACTATTTCTACATCAATTGATTTAACTATTTCTTCATCAGCTTCAGGTGAAACTACAAAGAATGGTATAAATGTGAAGTTTGATTCTTTACAAAGTATTAAAGGAACTGGTTTATATGCACAAACAACAAAACCTATTACACTAAATATAACTAATTTATATAATACAATAAAAACTTGTGAAATTACATATAAATGTAATAAGGACAATCCTACTGGTCAAATAATTATAACAGATGGTATCACTTCAGAATACTTAGATATACAAACAACAAAAAGTACTCAAGTTGCAGTTATTGATTTATCTAAATTTGATTTTTCTAAAGAGATAACAATAACAATTACTCGCACAGCTACTACTGGAAGTATAATAGTTCCTAATATATCATTTAAAATTTAATACATTAAGCAGTGCCATTGATTGGTGCTGCTTTTTATAAAATAAAGAAACCATAATTGAATATTATGCAAAATAACTTCAGAACTTCTACATAAAATTCTTAATTTTACAATATTGACAAATAATCGACTCGAGACTATAATTGAAATAAAATAATATAAAGGAGATGGTATTATGGTTGGAATGTTATTAGGAGAAGAAATACCCCCTTCATTAGTGGTTTTAAGTAAACCTCAAATAAATGATATTAATTATATTGATACAACTGAAACAAAATATGAATCAATTCCTGTTCCTGTGGATTCAAATCTAGGAACTGGCCTTAAAGTTTCAGCAACGGAAATTACTTATTCTACTATAGGAAATAATATTGCAACATCATCTTCTCAAAGAATACTTTATAAGTATCCTAAAGCTGTATCAGCTCCTATTGAAGCTTACGGAAAGTATATGAGATTAGATAGTGGAAGTTCAGTTAGTCTATCATATGAGACTAGTGAATCTAAATCTAAAACATATAGTGAACAAGTTACATCAACAATTAATGGTTCACTTAGTGCTTCTATAAAAATAGAAAGTGGTATAGGTGTATTTAAGGAAGAGAATAGTGTTACCTCAACCTTAGGATTTGAAGACTCAAAGACTGAATCAATTCAAGATACATACTCTAGTACTCAATCTAGTGGTATAAACATAAATTATTATATTAATGAACCAGGTTTTTATCGCTTAGAAACAAGAGGCATGTTTGGTGTATATGTAGTAGAGTATATAGTTGGTGTATATGATGTAAAATACGTTAAAGGTAAACCAATCTCTTCTAAATTAGTTTATTATACAGCAGAGACAAAATATGTATTATCTTATATAAACTCTTCAAGTAGTATTGGTTTAATGAAATATAACTGGAATGATCAAAATAATATATATGAATTAGACAAAAATTATGCAAGGAAATTTTTTGGTTCTAGTACTATTAATTTTATAGAGTAATATGAATATAATAGAATTAAATAATATTAATCTATCATTTAATAAACAGTTAATATTTGAAGATGCAACCCTTGCGATATCAGAACCAGGATTTTACGCACTTGTAGGCCCTAATGGCTCAGGTAAGACTACATTATTCAATATATTAACTAATAGAGTTCAAATTGATTCAGGTGAAATAATTACCAGTAGAGATGATATAAGCTATTGTGACGCTAATTCCTTATTATTTAGTAACTTAACTGTTAGAGAAAATCTAAATCTTGTAAGTAATGACGAAGATCATATTATAAATCTTTTAAATAAGTTTCATGTAGAGAAATTATTAGATGTATACCCTAAACGTTTATCCGAAGGAGAAAGACAAAGAATTGCGATTATACGAACAATTTTAGAGGATAAACAAGTAATGTTACTAGATGAAGTAACTAGTCATATTGATAATAAGAATGCGCACATTGTATTAGATTACTTAAAAGAATTATCAAAGAATCATATTATTATATATGCAACTCACTTTAAGAAAGAAGTAAGAATATATGCAGATTCTTTAATAAAACTTGAAAATCATAAAATAGTAGTAAGTGATATAAATTATACAAATGCAAGATTAATTGATAAGAAGGTTAATAGTTATAATCCAACTAAAATCTTAAATAAGATAGTTAGATTTAAACCAGATTATGTGTTTACAGCCTTGTTTGTAATACTTGCCTCCTTTACATTATCTATAATATGGCTAAGTAGTATCACTAAAATAACAGCTATTCAAAGTGTTGAAACAAAATCACTTAATAGTAAATATTCAGTAATTGAT
>CAVAIM010000015.1:0-11471 GCA_963588755.1 bacterium
GGTTCGGTGGTGTAGCGGTTAACATGCTTGCCTGTCACGCAGGAGATCACGGGTTCGATCCCCGTTCGAACCGCCACTCTTGGTTCGGTAGCTCAGTAGGTAGAGCACAGGACTGAAAATCCTGGTGTCGCGGGTTCGACCCCCGCCTGGACCACCATTTAAGTTTGATAGAGTAGTGTAGAAATACACTATTTTTTTTGCTTTATAAAGCATTATTAATCTAAAAAGATGAATCTATTTTCAATATAAAGCGTTATTATTTAAAAATTACTATCTATTGTTATTTCATTTTGATATACTAGAATTATAATGTGAGGTATTTGAAATGAAATGGCTAGAAGAAGAAATTAATAAAAGAGGAAAGATATTAAACGGCGACATTTTAAAAGTTAATTCTTTCTTAAATCATCAATTAGATCCAGAACTATTAGATAAGATGACTTTATTATGGTATGACCACTTTAATAAAAAAGGAATTACTAAGATTGTAACTATTGAAGCTAGTGGTATAGCTCTTGCAACACTTGCAGCTTATAGATTTGCATGTCCTGCAGTTTACGCTAAGAAGGGTAAATCATCTAATCAAGAAGAATCATATACTACTAAGATTCATTCATATACTAAAAATGAAGATGTATCAATTTCCATTGAAAAAACTTATTTAACAAAAGAAGATAGAGTATTAATTCTTGATGATTTCCTTGCAACAGGTTCTGCAATTGAAGGATTAATTGAATTATGTAATCAAGCTCAAGCTACTGTTGTAGGTATTGGTATTGCGATTGAAAAAGGATACCAACATGGTGGAGATACATTAAGAGAAAAGGGATATGACGTAGATAGTCTTGAAATAATTGAGTCTATGGATCCGCTAACTAATACAATTAAATATAGAAAGTAAATAAAAGAAGAGTTGTGAAATTATATCACAACTCTTTATCTTATTATATTATAGACCTTGAGCCATCATTGCATCTGCAACTTTTTCAAATCCGGCTACATTTGCACCAGTTAATAAATCAAATTCATTACCGCTTGCAATAGCCTTAGCGTGTGCATTCTTGAAGATATTTACCATGATATCATGAAGTTTTGCATCAACTTCTTCAAATGTCCAAGATAGTCTTATTGAATTTTGACACATTTCAAGACCTGATGTTGCAACACCGCCAGCGTTCGCAGCTTTTGCAGGACCAAATACTACCTTATGATCGATGAAGTAGTGTTCTGCTTCAAGACTACATGGCATGTTAGCACCTTCACAAACACAAATACATCCGTTTGAAACAAGTGTTTTTGCAGCTTCTAAATCAAGTTCACCTTGAGTAGCACATGGAAGTGCAATATCACACTTAATTGTCCAAATACCTCTGAAACCCTCAGTATATGTAGCACCTTTTACATGTTCAACATATTCTTTGATTCTACCTCTCTTAACTAACTTAATGTCTTTTACAACATCTAAGTTAATTCCATTAGGATCATAAACATATCCGTTTGAATCAGATAAGGCTACAACCTTAGCTCCTAGGCTTTGTGCTTTTTCACAAGCGAATATCGCAACATTACCTGAACCTGAAATTACAACTGTTTTATCTTTGAAATCAGTATTACGTAAAGTCTTTAAAGCCTCACTTGTGAAGTAACATAAACCATATCCAGTTGCTTCAGTTCTAACTAAAGAACCACCAAATTTTAAACCTTTACCAGTTAATACACCAGTGTGTTCGTCACGAATTCTCTTATATGTACCATATAGGTATCCAATTTCTCTACCACCAACACCAATGTCACCAGCTGGTACATCAGTATCTGGTCCGATATGACGATATAATTCAGTCATAAATGATTGGCAGAAGTGCATAATTTCATTATCTGATTTACCCTTAGGGTCAAAATCAGAACCACCTTTTCCACCACCCATAGGAAGTCCTGTAAGTGAGTTCTTAAGTACTTGTTCAAGACCTAAGAATTTAATGATAGATCTATTTACAGAAGGATGAAATCTAAGTCCTCCTTTGTAAGGTCCGATTGCTGAATTAAATTGATATCTGTAACCTTTATTTACTTGCCATTCACCTTTGTCATCTTGCCATACAGGTTCTACAAAACGTTCTAATAACTTTGTTCTTTCGTATTCTTTCTTTGTAGAAACGAAATCCTCAATTGATTCAAGAATCTCAAGAGCTGCATTAAGGTATTCAACTTCACCCTTATTTTCATTACATAGTTTTTCGTATACTCTTTTAGCGTAATCTGTTTTTAACATAATAAATCCTTTCTTTGTCCTATCGACAATTACATTTTATATAATTTAATCGTATTAAACAATAATTTTGGATAAAATTTTAAATGAAATCGTTTTATATAAATAATTGTTATGAAATTTATGTAAATAAGATAGAAAATTAAATCAGTTACAAAATTTAAAATTTTTGCATAATTTTATGAAGTAGAGTATAATTATTAAATGGTGATTTATTATGAATATTATTACAAATAGTTCTTTAGAAACAATTGAATTAGGTAAGAAAATAGGCTCTTTTTTAAAGCCTGGTGATGTAGTACTACTTGATGGAGATTTATCTGCAGGAAAGACTACTTTTACAAAAGGAATTGGTGAGGCTTTAGGTGTAACTAGAGTTATCAATTCTCCTACATTTACTATAGTAAAAGCTTATAGCGGTAAATATAAGCTATATCATATGGATTTATACCGTCTAGATGGACTTGGTAATGACTTTGATTTATACGAATACTTTGAATCAGATGGTATTTGTATCGTTGAATGGCCATATCAAGTATCTGATTTATTACCAAATGAATATTTAAAGATAAATATTAAGAGACTAGATGAAACAAAGAGAGAGTTCTCTTTTGTAGCGGAAGGTTCTAGATATAAAGAATTGTTAGGTGAGATAGAATGTATACATTAATTATAGATAGTGCTACTAAGGTTTTATATCATGCACTTGTTAAAGATGATAAGGTAGTATGTGAAATATATACTAAAGGTCAAAATGATCATGCGAAAAACATTGTATCTTTAATTGATAAAATGTTAAAAGATGAAAATATTACAGTAGATAATTTAGATAGAATCGTTTGTGGTATTGGACCTGGTTCATATACTGGTGTAAGAATGGCGGTAACTGTAGCTAAAATGCTTGCAGTATTTAAAAATATTCCTCTATATGAGATTTCAACTCTAAAGTTAATCTCATCAGGTGAAAAGGGTAAAGTATTAGCTCAAATCGACGCAAGAAGAGGTAATGCATTTAGCGCTATTTATGAAAATGGTGCCTTAGTGCTAGATGAGGCTCTTAGAGCTAAAGAAGACTTACTAAAAGAAGAATATGATGTTATAGTAGATGAGGCTAATTATAAGGTTGATCCTATTAAAGCTATTGAATATGCTACATTACATGAGAATCCTCATAGCTTAAATCCTAATTATCTAAGAGAAACTGAAGCGGAAAGAAACGCTAAAAATGATAATTAGAAAAATGACATTAGCTGATATTGATGGTGTACTTTATCTTGAAGAAAATTTCTTGAGTTCAAGTCTTGGTAAAGAACACTTTCAAATGGCTTTACATGATGAATATTCATATTATTTAGTTGCAGAAGAAGATAATAAGATTGTTGGTTATATCTCTTCTACAATTGATCAATATAGTGAAATTCTAAACTTTGTTGTAGATAGCACATATCAACACAAAGGTATAGGAACTAAATTACTTTTAATGGTTATTGATGAGGCTAAAAATAGACATAGTAAATCAATTTATTTAGAAGTAAATGAAATAAATTATAACGCTATTTCTTTATATTTAAAGAATGGCTTTAAGAAGGATCATGTTCGAAAGAATTATTATAAGAACAATGATGCTTATGTTTTAATAAAGGAGCTTTAATATGATAGTATTAGGTGTAGAATCAAGCTGCGATGAAACAGCTTGTGCCATTGTTAAAGATGGTAAAGAAGTACTTTCAAATGTTGTATTATCTCAAATTGATATTCATACTAAGTTTGGTGGTGTAGTTCCTGAGATTGCATCTCGTGAACATGTATACAATGTATCAATGTGTTTTGAAGAAGCTTTTAAGAAAGCTAATCTAAAACCAGAAGATATTGATTTAGTTGCGGTTACTGAAGGACCTGGATTAATTGGATCATTACTTGTTGGTGTAAATGCAGCTAAGACATTTGCACTTATGTATAATAAACCATTAATCGGACTTAACCATTTAGCTGGTCATATCTATGCAAACGCAATTGAACATGAAATGAAATTCCCATCTATTGCCTTACTTGTATCAGGTGGTAATACAGAACTTATTTATATGAAGGAACATTTCTCTTTTGAACTTATCGGAGAAACGCTAGATGACGCTGTAGGTGAGGCTTATGATAAGGTTGCAAGAGTTGTAGGAATTGGCTACCCAGGTGGACCTATTGTAGACAAACTAGCACATTTAGGAGAAGATACATATCACTTACCTCGTGTAACACTAGGTAATGATAATTACAATTTCTCATTCTCAGGTCTAAAGTCTGCAGTAATTAATTTAAACCATAATGCAGAACAAAGAGGAGAAAAGATTGATGTAAACAATCTATGTGCCTCATTCCAAGAAGCTGTAACTGATGTACTTACAGAGAAAGCTTTAAGAGCTTGTAAGGAATACGGAGTTAAACAATTAATTGTTGCGGGTGGAGTTTCCGCAAACAAAGGTTTAAAAGAAAAGTTAAATAGAAAGAATACTAATAAAGATTTAGAAATTTGTATTCCATCTATTAAATACTGTACTGATAATGCGGTTATGATTGCGGCTGCAGGATATTATAGATATCAAAAAAATAATAGTTTAGATGATTTAAGTTTAAACGCTGACGCAAGCTTAGAATTAGTAAGCGTTTTAGAAAATAATAAATAGGTTAATTATCTTTTAAAGAATTGAAAAAAATGGTATAATCATAAATAAATTTTAAAGGAAGGAGATTAATAAGTCTTGTACTTATTAACACACATTATGGAAGAGAATTCTAATTTTATTAAAACAATAATGAAAGAAGATTTAGAAAGTGGAAAAGTAAGTGAAATTATTACACGTTTCCCACCTGAACCAAATGCATACTTACACATTGGTCACGCAAGAGCTATCATTGTTGACTTTGAATCAGCACTAGCTTTTGGTGGTAAAACTAATCTTCGTTTCGATGATACAAATCCATCTAAAGAAAAAAGTGAATTCGTTGATGCGATTATCGAAGATTTAAAATGGCTAGGATATACTCCTGCAAAGGTTTTATATGGTTCTGATTATTTCGATAGACAATATGAAGAAGCAGTTAAACTTATTAAAAAGGGTCTAGCTTATGTTGATGATTCAACTCAAGAAGAAATTGCCCAAATGCGTGATACTAACCAAGGTGATGGTATTGAATCTCCTTATAGAAATAGAAGTATTGAAGAAAACTTAAAGCTATTTGAGGAAATGAAGGAAGGTAAGTATCAAGATGGTGAAAAGACTCTTAGAGCCAAGATTGATATGAAGAATCCTAATGTTAATATGAGAGACCCTGTAATTTACAGAATCAATCATATGGAACACCATAGACAAGGTAATAAGTGGTGCATTTATCCTATGTATGACTTTGCACACCCTCTACAAGATGCTTATGAAGGTATAACTCACTCTCTATGTTCTATTGAATATGATAACCATAGACCACTATATGACTGGGTTGTTGAACACTGTGATGTAGAATCTCATCCACATCAATATGAATTCGGTAGATTAAATATTACTAATACCGTTTTATCTAAGCGTTATTTACGTGCTTTAGTTGATTCTAAGAAGGTATCAGGATATGATGACTGCCGTATGCCTACACTTGTAGCTTATAGAAGAAAAGGTGTTACAGCTGACGCAATCAAGAACTTCATCATTTCAACTGGATTATCACGTATTAATTCAACAGTAGATAGTGCTGTATTAGATAACTTTGTTCGTGATGACTTAAAGTTAAAGGCTTCAAGACCAAGTGCGATTTTACACCCATTAAAAGTAACTATTACTAATTACCCTGAAGGTAAGGTAGAATGGCTAGACGCTCCAAACAATATGGAAAACGAAGAATTAGGTTCAAGAAAGGTTGCATTCTCTCGTCACTTATTAATTGATAGAGATGACTTCATTTTAGAAAAGCCTAACAAGAAGTGGAAACGTCTTGCGTTAAACGAAGAAGTACGTTTAATGTTCGCATATTTCATTAAGTGTACTGATGTAGTATACGATAAAGATGGTAATATTGAAGAAATTCTATGTACTTATGATGAGGCTACTAAATCTGGTTCAGGATTTGATGCCAGAAAGCCTAATGGTACAATTAACTATGTAGAAGCTACTACTGCATTAAAGGCTGAATTTAGATTATTTGATAATCTATTAGTAGAAGAAACAGAAGAGAATAAGGATTTAGACTTCATGGATAGATTAAATCCAAATTCACTTGAAATCGTTAATGGTTATGTAGAAGCTGCATTAAAGGATACTAAGGTAGGAGAACACTATCAATTCTTACGTGTTGGTTATTACACAACTGATAAGGATTCAACTAGCGATAAACTAGTATTTAATAGAACTTGTGATTTAAAATCAAGTTTTTCAAAATAAAAATTAATAAGCAGGCTAATTACCTGCTTTTTGAATGTAACAGGAGGTACTTATGTTAAAAGTTGTAGATCTTGGTATGCAATTTGGTACTAAGAAATTATTTGAAC
Organism: bacterium; assembly: GCA_963588755.1. Classification (GTDB taxonomy): domain Bacteria; phylum Bacillota_I; class Bacilli_A; order Acholeplasmatales; family Anaeroplasmataceae; genus JAEELC01. Next base: position 6,792 of record CAVAIM010000015.1, read on the forward strand.
ATGTAAATTTAAATTTTGAGAAGGGTAACTGTTATGGTATTATTGGTGCAAACGGTGCTGGTAAATCAACTTTCTTAAAGATATTATCTAATCAATTAGATTCAACTAGTGGTAATATTGTAAGAGACCCTAAGGAAAGAATGTCTATCTTAAGACAAAATCAAAATGAATTTGATGAAGAGACTGTAATTCGTACTGTATTACTAGGTAATAAGAGATTAATTGAAATAATGGATCAAAAGGATGCATTGTATTCAAAAGAAGACTTTACTGAAGAAGATGGTATTAAGGCTGCAGAACTTGAAGGTGAATTCGCAGAAATGAACGGATGGGATGCAGAAAGTGATGCGGCTAGCTTACTTAATGGATTAGGTATTAAAGATGAATTCCACTATTCATTAATGAAGGATTTAGATGCTAAATTAAAGATTAAAGTATTACTTGCACAAGCTCTATTTGGCAACCCTGATATCTTATTATTAGACGAACCTACAAATAACCTTGATTATAAATCATGTGAATGGCTTGAAAACTTCCTTGCTTCATTCGAAAATACAGTAATTATCGTATCTCATGACAGACACTTCTTAAACAATGTTTGTACTCATATTTGTGATGTTGACTTTGGCAAGATTTCTATGTATGTAGGTAACTATGAATTCTGGTATGAATCAAGCCAATTATTATTACAACAAAAGAAAGACCAAAATAAGCGTGCTGAAGAGAAAGCTAAGGAATTAAGAGAATTCATTCAACGTTTCTCAGCTAATAAATCAAAGGCTAAACAAGCTACATCAAGAAGAAAGTTACTTGATAAGCTTGATTTAACACAAGTAGAACCTTCAACTCGTCGTTATCCATTCATTGGATTCAAACAATTTAGAGAAGTAGGTAATGATATTTTAGAAGTTAATTCATTAACTAAAAAAGGTGTATTTGAAAACTTATCATTTACTGTCAATAAGAATGATAAGATTGCCCTACTTTGTGAAAACTCACTAGTTGTTACAACTCTATTCAATATCCTATCAGGTAAAGACGAAGCTGATAGTGGTTCATTTAAATGGGGTATCACTACAAAACAAAGCTTCTTAATGCAAGATAATAAAGAATTATTCTCAGATAAGAAATTAAACCTTATTACATGGCTTAGACAATTCTCACCAGAAGATGAAACTGAATCATTCTTACGTTCTTGGCTAGGTAGAGTATTATTTACTGGAGACGAAGCGCTTAAGAACGTTACAGTATTATCAGGTGGAGAAAAGATTAGAGCTAACTTAGCTAAGATTATGCTTGAACAAGCTAATGTATTATGTTTTGAAGATCCTACAAACCACTTAGATTTGGAATCTATTAGTGCTCTAAATGATGGTATGGTTCAATATAAAGGAAATATCTTATTCTCAAGCCATGACGCTGAATTATTAAACACTGTTGCGAATAGAATTATTGTAATTGATAATAACGGTAATAAGGTATTTGATAAAGTTACTACATATGATGAATATATGGAAGAAGCTGGTGAATAGAAGTGAATAATATCATTGAAGGGTTAAATGAAGCTCAAAAAGAAGCTGTACTTACAACTGAAGGCCCTGTAATGGTTATGGCTGGTGCTGGTTCTGGTAAAACTAGAGTTTTAACTAGAAGAATAGCTCATTTGATACTAGATTTAGATGTATATCCATCTAGTATCTTAGCCTTAACATTTACTAATAAAGCTGCACGTGAAATGAAGGAAAGAGTAGCCACACTAGTTAATACTCAAACTAAATACATGTGGGTTTCTACATTCCATTCTTTTTGTGCTAGATTCTTACGTCTTGAAATAAGCCACTTAGAAGAATATACAAATGAATTCCAAATTATTGATGATGATGAATCTGATAAGATCATCAAACAAATAATTAAGGATTTAGGACATGACCCTAAAGAAATTAAATCTAAGGAGTTTGCAAAATATATCTCTGAAGAAAAGAACTTAGGTTATACATCTATTGATTCTAAGGATATTAATAAAGTTAACTTATATGTTAAGATTAAAGATATTTATCAAAAGAAACTGTTAGAACAAAACTTACTAGATTTTGATGATTTAATTAGTGTATCTCTAAGAATTTTAAAAGAATTCCTAGATGTAAGACTTAGATATCAAGAAAAGTTTAAATATATTTTAGTAGATGAATTCCAAGATACTAATAATACACAATATGAACTTATTAAGCTTCTTGCAAACCAAGATGAGAATGTCTTTGTTGTAGGTGATGAAGACCAATCTATTTACTCATTTAGAGGAGCTAGAGTTGAGAATGTTAATAAGTTTAGACAAGATTTTCCTAATACTAAAGTTATATTACTTGAAGAGAACTATCGTTCTACAAATAATATCTTAAATATTGCGAATAACGTTATTTCTAATAATAAAACACGTATTGTAAAGAACTTATTCACATCTAATAAAGAAAATATTAAACCTAAGTATTATATAGCTGAATCTAACTATGATGAGGAACGTTATATAGTTAACAAGATTAAAGAATTAAAATCACAAGGTTATGGATATAAAGACTTTGCGATTATGTATAGATCTAACTATCTATCTAGATCTATAGAAGAAACTTTAAACAAGTTCGCACTTCCTTATGAGCTATATGGTGGTATATCATTCTTCCAAAGAAAAGAAATTAAAGATATTTGTGCCTACCTTCGTTTAATCATCAATCATAATGATGATTTCTCATTTGAACGTATTGTAAATGAACCTAAGAGAAAAATAGGTCCTGCAATGATTGATAAGCTAAAAGAGATTAAAGCTTTACACAATGTATCTTTATTTGATTCTATCAATTATATATCAAGCTCAGGTAACGGATACAATAACTTAGTTGATTTTAAGTTCTGTATTCTAGAACTTGAAGAATATCTATTTGATAAGTCTCATAAATCAATTGAAATAATTGATGCGATACTTGATAAAACAGGTTATGGTAAGATGTTAAAAGAGTCTGGCGAAGACGGTGAAGATAGACTTGATAACGTATTAGAATTAAAGAGCCATATTAAACAATATGAAGTAGACTATCCTGAATTAAGTAGAAAGGATATGTTTGAATTCATGTTACAAAACATGACTCTAATGACTGATATGGATAACAAGGATCCTGAAACAGATAGAATCAAGCTTATGACATATCATCAAGCTAAGGGTCTTGAATTCCCTGTTGTATTCATGATTGCCTTAGAAGAAGGAATCTTCCCTAATTCAAACTATGTTGAATTAGAAACAGAACTTGAAGAAGAGAGACGTATTTGTTATGTAGGTATTACACGTGCTAAAGAACGCCTATTCTTAAGCGCATCCGTCTCAAGATTCTTATTCGGACATAAAGAAGCTCACCTTGTATCTCGTTTTGTCAAAGAAATGGGTATTGATAACTTAGAGCGTGATGGTATTGTTAAGACAACAATTCCAACTCAAGTATCAAAGCCACAAGCTCAAGTAAAAGAAGAAAAACATACTAATGACCTTAAAATTGGTGATGTAATCAGACATACAAGCTATGGTGAAGGAAGAGTAGTAGAAATTAAAGGTAACATTGCGACTATTGCGTTTAGTGTACCTACAGGTATTAAGAAGCTATTAAAAGACCACCCTTCTATTACTAAAGTTGAATAATAATAAAAGACATAAAGTAATGTTGTAATATACATTAAAACTTTATGTCTTTTTTCTTTACTCATTTAATTCTTTATTGTTATTTGAATCATAGATATTAATACCAAAGGATATAGTAAATACTAAATAGAATAAGGATATTAGTAATGCACTATATGGATAACTTTCACCGCTTAATATTTCGTTAGTATTAAAGAATGAGAATGGATTTAAATAATATAATACCTTTAAATTAAAGTATATATCTAGTACATGAATTATTATAAATAATAACCATACACTAAGTGATTTTATGATCTTAGCTTTATTTGCAAGTCCTCCTACAATTAAGCCTATACCATAGAATATTAAAGATATTATGAATAAAGATAATGTTGATAATAATATAATATATAATTCATAATACCTATTAAAAATATTAAATATAATTAAAGATATTATTAGTACTAATAAAGTCATTATAAGAAGTATTATAGAAGAAGCTATAATTCTATCTTTCATTATACGATCACGCTTTAATGGTTTAGTATATAAATAATCTCTTGTATTCTTTTGTTTGTCATAGCTTGCAATATTAGTACCTAAAATAAGCGCGTATATTGAGAATACAAACTCTAATATTTTAATTATAAATATATAGTATACATCAATTTGAGTGAATGATTCTTTATTTATATCAAATATGTTTAATATATTTTGATCAATATTTGATAGATTACTTGTAATATTATCTTTATTAATATTTACTACACCATAATAAGATATTAATAATATAGTAAGTACTAACATTACTATAAGGCCTATATAATGATGTTTAAATATTCTTGATATTTCATTAAATAATACTTTCATCGCGTGCCTCCTTAATATTAATTAAACTTACATTAGAGGTTATTAAATCATTAAGAAGTGGCTCTAAAAGACCTTCATAGCTTAATTTATTATTATCTTCTTGTAATATCTTTACTATCTTTAATTTAGTATTTAATTCTCCTTTATAG
>CAVAIM010000016.1:0-11431 GCA_963588755.1 bacterium
TGAGGATTTCTAGCCTTTGATATTCCACCTTTGTATATTTGTTCTTTTGGCAATTTCAAACTTCCAGGATTTGAAAATTCCAAACCATCATTATACTTTATAATCTTTAAAACACCAGATTCCATTTTATAGTCAGCATGAATTATCATGTTTACAAATGCTTCTCTAATTGCTTTATTAATCGGAGTATCCTCAATTCTTTGCATGTTTTCTAATTTGAATGGTTTATTCAAATCTTCAGTTAATTTAGGCGTTACTTTTCTAAAGAAATTAAAAAGATTGTTTTCCCATGTTCCATCATATGTTATTCTATCTACCCACCTTGTTTCATCAGTAGTATTAGTTTCGTTTCGATAGTCCATAAAAATATTATCAAATTCGTCCCTAATTGCAATTCCTTTACCAAACATTAATAATCCAGCAACAGTTAAACCTTCAACTTTTTCCCTACGATTTCTTCGATAACCACCAAGCATTTCTAAAAATTCTTTATCTTCAAGATCACACCAAACATGACCTCTATTCACACTATCAAACATTATTCTATAACGTTTAAAAGTATCACTATCAATATCATCCATCGTGTATCCTTCTAATATTGTGTTATCGCAACCTTCAGTATTTTGATCTCTTAACATTGCTTTGACTTCATATTCTTTAGCATGATAATCACCCTCATGATTTCTTTTATAAGTACCTTTAAAAGGGTTTTCACCTTTATAAACAGGGCGAATTGTATAATCAGCACGTGGAACTTCAATAATTAATAAAGATTTCCCTTCATTTTCAAGTATATATACATTATCATCAATTAAAATATTAGCACTAACTTTTTGACTATTAATTGTATTCCAAAAGTCTTCGCGAAGTTTCTCAGGATTTTCTACACCTTGAATAAAAAAACGTTCTTCATTAATTTCTTTCGTTTTATCTTCATTCACTCCAAGAATTATTACTCCACCCTTGGTATTAGCAAACGCACTATATGTTTCATAAACAGAATCAGGTACTTTTCCAGATGCTTTCTTACATTCAACATCAACTTTTTCACCATTATATATGATTTTCTTCAATTCATTAAAGTTCATATCAATACCCACCTTCTAAAATATTAAAGTTGATTAATACTTAATCAAATGTATTAATTAATATTTTTTATTATTTAATATAATTATATAAGTTTTAAGAATAAACTACAAGAAAATAAATATCTCAGATTTTTATATAAAAAATAAAAGTCTTGCAATAGTATAAACTATAACAAGACTTTTAATATTATTCAAATTCAATTGTTGCAGGTGGTTTAGATGTACAATCTAATAGTACTCTATTAACACCCTTAACTTCATTTACAATACGAGTTGAAACTCTTGCAATAACATCATATGGGATTCTTGCAAAGTCAGCTGTCATTCCATCAATTGAAGTAACTGCACGAATTGCAATAGCGTATGAGTATGTTCTTTCATCACCCATAACACCAACACTTCTCATATTAGTTAAAGCTGTAAAGTATTGCCAAATATCCTTATCAAGGTGAGCAGCTGCAATCTCTTCTTTTAAGATTTGATCACTTTCTCTTACGATTTCTAGCTTTTCTTCAGTAATTGCACCAATAATTCTTATCGCAAGACCTGGACCTGGGAATGGTTGTCTCCATACAATATTATATGGAAGACCTAATTGAAGACCTAATTCTCTTACTTCATCTTTAAATAAGACATTTAATGGTTCAATAAGCTTAAACTTCATATCCTTAGGTAGTCCACCTACATTATGGTGAGATTTAATCTTTTGAGCTGTATTAGTACCAGATTCAATTACGTCTGTATATAAAGTACCTTGAGCTAGGAAGTCGAAATCTCCAAGTTTCTTTGATTCTTCATCAAAACAATAAATGAATTCATTACCAATAATTTTTCTCTTTTGTTCAGGATCTTCTACATCTTTTAGTTTGCCTAAGAAACGATCTTTTGCGTCAATTTTAATAATGTTCATATCAAATGATCTTAAACTATCCATTACAGATTGTCCTTCATTTTTACGAAGTAGACCATGGTCAATAAACATACATGTTAATTGTTTACCAATAGCTTTATGTAATAATAGGGCTACAACTGTTGAGTCTACACCACCTGATAAACCACATAAAACCTTCTTATCACCAACTGTTTCTCTAATTTTCTTGATTTGATCATCAATATAATTAGCCATTGACCAGTTAGCTTTTGCACCACAAATTGTGAATACAAAGTTTGCAATAATATCTAAACCATATTCTGAGTTTCTAACTTCAGGATGGAATTGTACTGCATAAATCTTATCTTTAGTATTTTCGATAGCTGCATTAACATTTGCATAAGATCTAGAGATTAACTTAAATCCCTTAGGTAATTCTGCAACATGATCACCATGGCTCATCCATACATTTTGTTCTGTAGGAAGTCCTTTGAATAAATCAGACTTTTCAACAACATTTATACCACTTAAACCATATTCTCTAACAGTAGATTTTTGGATTTTACCACCAAAAATCTTTGAAATAAGTTGCATACCATAACAAATACCTAAAACTGGGATACCAAGGTTAAAAATTTCATGGTCGCAGTCAAATGCATCTGCATCATATACAGACTTAGGTCCACCTGAGAAAATGATACCTTTAACGTTACCTAACTTCTTAATATCCTCAGCCTTAACAGTATGAGGTAATAGAGCAGAGTAAACGTGTTTATCTCTAATTCTTCTAGCTATAAGTTGGTTATATTGAGAACCAAAATCTAAAACAATAATCTTATCGTAATCCATAATTAATCCTTAAAATAGTTTGGTGCTTCTACAGTAATATCAACATCATGAGGATGAGATTCTTTTAATCCTGATGGTGTGATTCTAATGAAGCAAGCTTTTTCTTTTAATGTTGGAATATCCTTAGATCCACAGTAACCCATACCTGATCTAATACCACCACATAATTGGTAAATAGTATCAGTTAAGTCACCCTTGTATGGAACTCTACCTTCAATTCCTTCTGGTACAAGCTTCTTAGCTTGAGTATTCTTACTTTGGAAGTATCTATCAGCTGAACCTCTCTTCATAGCTGCAAGAGATCCCATACCAACATATACCTTAAACTTTCTACCTGAGTAAATAACTTCATCACCAGGAGCTTCGCTACATCCTGCAAGCATTGAACCTAACATAACGCAGTCTCCACCTGCAGCAAGTGCTTTAACGATATCACCAGATTGTTTAATACCACCATCGGCAATTACACAAACACCCTTGTCTTTGCAGTATTCGTATACATCACCAACAGCTGTAATTTGAGGAACACCAACACCCGCAACAATTCTTGTTGTACAAATAGAACCAGGTCCGATACCAACCTTAACACAGTTAACACCAGCTTCAATTAAATGCTTTGCAGCTTCAACTGTAACAATGTTTCCTGCAACTAAGTCTAGATCAGGATAAGCTTCTCTAATCTTTCTAACTACATTTAAAACATTTAGTGAATCACCATGAGCTGAGTCAACAGTAATAATATCTACACCAGCTTCAACTAACGCTTTAACTCTATCTAGAGTATCAGCACCAACACCTACTGCTGCACCACATCTAAGTCTACCCTTAGAGTCCTTACAAGCATTAGGGAATTGTTTAGCATTATCAATATCCTTTGAAGTAATTAAACCACATAAGTGATTAGCTTCATCTACAATAGGAAGCTTTTCAATTCTATTTTCCCAAAGAATTGATTTAGCTTCTTCTAAAGTAATACCTTCTTTTGCAGTAACTAAAGGCATCTTAGTCATAACCTTAGATACACAAGTATCATCAATCTTTAGATACTTCATATCTCTATTTGTAATAATACCTAATAGAACATTAGATTCATCTACAACAGGTAAACCTGATATTCTATAAGTTTCCATTAATTCATAAGCTTCTTTTACAGTATGATCAGCACTTAATACAATTGGATTAGTAATCATACCAGATTCATTCTTCTTAACTAAATCTACTTGATGAGCTTGTTCTTCAATAGACATATTCTTATGAATAAATCCAAGACCACCTTCACGAGCTAAGGCAATAGCCATCTTATATTCAGTTACAGTATCCATAGCTGCTGAAACGATAGGAATATTTAATACAATATTTTTAGTTAAGTGAGTTTTAATATCAATTTGCATACCAACAACTTCACTATATTGTGGTACTAACAAAACATCATCGTAAGTTAATCCTTGTCTTACATTATCAAATTTCATATTTTTAATTTCCTTTCATACTTGTAAATGATGAAAAAAAACAACATTAAAAAACTTAATGTTGTGCTCCTTTGTTTTTGTTTCCTGATTTCATCATACGCTTACCTCCATAATTTGGTAAGTATGCTTAAAAAAGAAATATTCTTATTTAAACATGTAGTCCTAAAATTTACGGTTTTAGGGTAGAGACTCGCTTACCAATTAAAGCTATTATACAAGTTTATTTTATTGTAACACAATTTATTTTCAATTCAAGACAATTTTTAATGAAAGCATTTTTACAAAAACTTGACATTTCACGATATAAAATGAATCAAAAAATAAGATTTGTTTATACTAATACATTTAATTCAATAAGAACATTTTTATCAAATAAATAATTTAAATATTTATAAGATTTAGAAATTAAATTTATTATTCATTTTTAAGTGTTCTAGTCATTAATTCAATTGCAGTAGATTTAATCTCTTTATTTTCAAATAATACTTGATACAAAGCATTAGTAATAGGCATTTCAATATTAATTTTATTACATAATGCATGTATTTCTTTAACAGTATTTAATCCTTCTACTACACCACTAGCACTTGACTTATCACCTGTAACATATGAATATCCATAAGAATAGTTTCTTGACTCAAGTGAGTTACATGTAAGCATAATATCTCCGATACCAGCTAAACCATATAATGTATCAATCTTACCACCATAATAACTAATAAGTCTCTTCATTTCCGCAAGACCTCTAGTAATCATTGCGTTCTTAGTATTAGAACCCATTTTAGCTCCATCAACCATACCACAGATAATCGCAAATACATTTTTAATTGCACCACAAATTTCTACACCAATTACATCACTTAATGTATATACGCGGAAATATTCATTAGAAAATAAATTTTGAAGACTCTTTGCAATTTCTAAATTGCTTGATGCAATAGTAACGGCCGTAAACTTCTTCTCAATTACTTCATTTGAAAATGATGGTCCTGAAAGAACTGCTAAATTTAGATTAGGATTAATTGAGTTAAATAAATTAGACATTGTTTCACCCTTATATAATCCTTTTGATGTAAATACATAAGTTTTATTACTATATTTAGTTAAATATGGCTTTAATGTATCAACAATTGATACTACAGGTAGGGCTATTACAATGATATCTGAATAATTAATAGCCTCTTCTAAATCTTCTGTAGCCTTAATATTATCACTAAATGTATAGTCTTTAATATATACAGATTTATGGTTTATATTTAAATCATTAACTTTATTAATATCACGTGCATAAACTAGCACATTATTGCTATTTGAAGCAAGTACACTTGCAAGCGCAAGTCCCCAATGACCTGCACCTAAAACAGAAATATTTTGCATAAGAATACCTCTTTTCTTTAAAGTAGTACTTATATTTTACAAATATAAACAATTATTTACAATAATAAAGAAAAAAATGACTAAAAAATTAGTCATTTGAATCAGGTGAAACTGAAGTATTTAAGACAAGTGGAATCTTATAATATGATTCATAACATTCCTTCCATTGTCTATAATTTTCTTCCTTCATATATTGTTCATTTTCTTTAACTGATAATTCCTTCTTAGGATAAATAGGTTTTAAAATATTAACACACATATCATATAATTTAATACCATTTTTATCAGTTCTACCATTTTCTTTAAAAGTAATAAAGTTACAAATGATAGGTACATTATTTTTAGCTGCAAAGTGGAAAGCACCATCCATTAAAGGTCTAGGTTTTTTATAGCACCACCATTCACTTCTTTCAGGATAAAATAATACATAATTATTTCCCTTTTGTAAAAGTGTATTTACACTTCTAATGAAGTTACACATAGCTTGTCTATCATTACTCATTGGCATCATTCTTGAAGATCTCATTACTTCTCCTAAGAAGCCTTTATAATTGTTGAAATCTGCTGCAGTAATATATAACTTATGTCCCTTTAAAGCTCTTCTATTTAATGTACAGTCTAACTTTACTACATGGTTTGATGTAACAACAGCTCTCTTTATTCCCTTTATATTTTCTCTACCCTTTACAGAATAACCCATTAATTTACATTCTCTATTTTCAAAAGGCTTAACAATAAATGTTTGCATGAAAAAATATTTAATTCTTGTAAGTAATGGTTTCTTAATATATTTAAAGTCTTTATCTACAACCTCACACATATCATAATTAACTGGTGATACATGTTCGTTATATTTTCCTAATTTTTCCATTTGTTCAATATTGGCTAATTCTTCAGGAGTAGTCGCAATAAGTGAATCAAATAAATCGGCCATTTTACCCATAATATCTCTCCTTAAATGGTTTCTAGAAGGTCTCTATATTCATCATATACATCATCAAATGCGTGTATATGTAGTGTTCTATGAACTCTTGTAATGTTATCTTGTTTAATATTTACAACATAGAATGGACGCCATAATATTGTCTTGCAGAAATGTCTAATTACACATTTCTTCTTAAATCCATGTTGCATATTATAAATATTTGGTAAGAACATTTTCTTTAATGCAAACTTATTTAATACTGTTTGATCAGGGAAAGAATATGTTTCTTTTGCAAGGGCGTCTAAGCACTTATCAAATAGTTTAGTTTCTCTAATACGTTTTAAATTAAGTAATAGTACACCTGCATTAATATAATTATGATTAATAAATACTCTACCTAAATAATCTCTTACACCTGCAAATTCATAATCCTTTAAATCAATATTCATTAATTTATCAATAGGATTATTAAACATAACATCAGTATCAATATATAATACTTTATCAAGGTTAATAAAGTCAGTCGCAAGTAGTCTTAACATAGTATATGGAGTATATTTAGATAAGTTATTATCTGAATTACCTAATACTTCAAGATATCTAGATGTACAATCATATAATATAACACTAGATTCACTATTTTTATTCTTTAAAACTTTCTCAATTATATTTTTATGTTCTTCTGTAAGAGGAATATAATCTTTATTTATATTAGTTAAATTCATAGTTAAAATATGAAATGTAACTGGTTTATCATTATTTTTTACATAAGATAGGGTTGTAAGTAATAAGCAATTAAATACTTTATCGTTACAACAAAACATTATATTATACATCTTTATCCTCCTTCTTTATATAGTGATACATGTATTCATAATTTGACTCTTTAGATCTTTCACACATAGCCTCATATACTCTGTTTCTTAAATCTATTTCACTTTCTTTATTACTTAAATCCTTATTGTAATAGAAAGGTCCGTCAATATAAGTAATCATCTTAGGTTTTTTTGAATGTTTTCTTTTTACATATACATTAGTAAAGCAAAATACTGGTACATCAAACTTAACCGCATACTTAAAACTTGTAGATTTGAAATTTCTTATTTTAGTATAATAAGGCCAAACATGTGCTTCAGGATATACAACAATAGGATGTCCTTTATCTAGGCGAGTTTTTAGTGCATTTTCAAATGGTCTTAATCCTTTTAAGGTAGTAGGTGTTGGAATAGCACCTAACATCATCATAATATTTCTAGTTCCTTTAGCTGCAATATTATCAGGATTTACAACAAAATAAGGCTTTCTTGGGAATAAGAACATAGGTGGTAACTTTTTCTTTTCCATAAAGCTTATTATGAAATTTAATCATTCTATATAATTGTGCAACAGGTGTTACAATGATTCTGTGGACTATAAATTCTGCGATTTTCCAAAATATATTATTATGAATATATTTAAAAGATTCATCTACAACTATTTTATTACGAGTTATACCAGAAAACTCATCATTTAATTCATCTTCATAATAATAGGTTACTTCTTTCATACTAGTCCCTCAAACTACACAACATTATATAGTATTTTATTATAAATGTAAAGTGTGCTTTACTTGAAACAAGTCTTTTAAGGCCTAAATTTTACAAATTTTTAATAAAATTAAAAAAAGAGATAGTTTATTCTACCTCTTCTAAGTGAAAATTATTTATCTTCACCAGTAATTTTAATTTGTTCTGTTAATCTCATTGTTGGTTTATCAACCTTACCAGACATAATGTCTTCTAGTTTAGTATAACCAAATGTATTAAAGAACTCTTCTTGGAATTCTTTCATTCTATCAGCTTTAATAGCTTCTCTAATATCATGCATTAAAGTTTTTAAGAAATAAAGATTATGAATTGTAAGAAGTCTTGCACCAAAGATTTCTTCTTCTTTTATAAGGTGATGAATGTAAGCTCTTGAGAAGTTCTTACATGCATAACAATCACATTTAGGATCAAGTGATAAGAAATCATCCTTATAACTTGCGTTCTTAATTCTTAGTTTACCTGAATGTGTTAAAGCTGTACCATGACGAGCAATTCTTGTAGGATCAACACAGTCAAACATATCAACACCATTCATAGAACCAACTACTAAATCATCAGGGCTTCCCACACCCATTAGATATCTAGGTTTATCCTTAGGAAGAATTGTTTTAATATAATTTAACATATCATACATTTCTTTCTTTGATTCACCGACTGCAAGTCCACCAATTGAATAACCATCAAATCCAATCTTATCAAGTTCTTCAAAACAGAACTTACGTAAATCTTCAAAAGGTCCACCTTGAACGATACCAAATAAGGCTTGAGTTTCAGGATTCTTATGTGCATCCTTTCCTCTCTTAGCCCAACGAATAGTTCTTTCAATAGATTTCTTCATATAATCATGGTTTGCATGAAATGGAGGACATTCATCAAAAGACATAATGATGTCAGCACCTAAATTATTTTGAATATTAATACTCTTTTCAGGGCTTAAGAATAACTTTTCACCTGATTTATGGTGTCTAAAAGTTACACCTTCTTCAGTTATTTTTCTTATTTTAGATAGAGAGAATACTTGGAATCCACCACTATCAGTTAATAAGGCATGGTTCCAATTCATGAAACCTCTAATACCACCAGCACGTGCTACAAGTTCATCACCAGGAGATAACCATAAGTGATAAGTATTACCTAGGATAAGACCATCAGAAACATCTTCAATCTCACTAGGAGATAAAGTTTTTACTGTAGCTTTAGTACCTACTGGCATAAAAATAGGTGTTTCAAAATCACCATGTGGTGTATGTAATATACCATAACGCGCATGAGTATATTTATCTTCATGTATTAATTCGTACCAAATAGGTTTCATCTTTTACTTCCTTTCTAAAAATATAGGTTTAGTTATTTTTAAAGCTTCAATAGAATCAGTTGTTTTAACCTTGTCATCTACAATAAAGCCTGAATTCTTTAAACATGTTAAAATATGCTTATTTTCACTTTTTACTAAACATGTTATTTTAAGCATTGAATTATCAATTATTTGAGAATGTAAGAAATCCTTAAATAATTCTTCAAAATCACTTGCTTCTTCTTTATCGAAATCTAAAATCATACTTCCTAATTTAAATTCATTCATAGTTGTAACAATATGAATTAAAATATATCCTACAACTTTATTTTCTTTAGTTAGTGTAAACTTTAAATCTCTTTCTTTATTTAATGTATCATGATATTTCTTTAAATCTTTATAATCTAAATCAATATCCTTCATTTCTCTTAATGTTAAACTCATAACTTAAGCTCTTCTTATACTTTTAATAATTTGCTTTTCAAGTGGCATATCGTAACAGTCAGTTTTAACACTTGCAATCTTATCTAGAGTATCAAATCCATCAACTAAAACACCAAATGATGCATATGAACCGTTAAGATGAGAACAGTCTTGATGACAAATAAAGAATTGGCTACTAGCTGAATTAGGATCATTAGTTCTAGCCATTGAGATTACTCCTCTATCATGGGCTAAATAATTCTTTACACGGTTAGTAGGAAATTCTCCTATAATAGTATCTTTACTACCACCAATACCAGTACCTAAAGGGTCTCCACCTTGAATCATAAAATCTTCGATAACTCTATGGAAAATTAAACCATCATAGAACTTATCATCAACTAATTTTAAGAAGTTTTCAACAGTAATAGGTGCAGTTTGAGGGAATAACTCTAAAGTCATTGTATTACCATCTTCCATAGTAATTACAACACGAGGGTTTGATTCGCTTAAATAATTTTGATAATTTTTCCAAATTGACATAATATTCTCCTAATAAATAAACATTGCATCACCGAAGCTAAAGAAACGATATTTTTCTTCAACTGCAGTCTTATATGCGTTTAAAATATATTCTCTAGTAGATAAACTAGATACTAACATAACTAAAGTAGACTTAGGTAAGTGGAAATTAGTGATTAAGCAATCAACTGCTTTCCATTCATAGCCAGGATAGATAAAGATATTAGTATAACCTGTTTTAGGTTTAAATCCATTATCATAAGCTGACTCAAGTGTTCTAGTTGAGGTAGTACCTACTGAGATAATTCTTCTACCTTCAGCCTTAGCTTTATTTAACACATTACAAACTTCTTCAGAAATTTCATAATATTCTGAATGCATCTTATGTTTAGTAACATCTTCTTCTTGAACAGGTCTAAATGTACCTAGTCCTACATGAAGAGTTACGTAACAAATCTCTACACCTTTTTCTTTAATCTTATCAAGAAGTTCTTCAGTAAAATGAAGTCCTGCAGTAGGTGCAGCTGCACTTCCTGGAGTCTTTGCATAAACTGTTTGATACATGTTAGGATCATCTAGTTTTTCATGAATATAAGGAGGAAGTGGTGTTTCACCTAATTTATCTAATATTTCTAAGAAAATACCTTCATAGATCATTTTGAAATGTCTAATACCATCTTCATGTTCTTCCACACATTCCGCTTTTAGGATTCCATCTCCAAAAGTTACAATAGTACCAACCTTAACACGTCTAGCTGGTTTAACTAATGTTTGCCAAACATCATTACCTAAATCCTTTAACATAAGTAATTCAATGTGGGCATTAGTTTCTTCCTTAAGTCCAAAAAGACGAGCTGGAATAACTTTTGAATTATTTAAAACTAAAACATCTCCCTTATGTAGATAATCAATAATATCATAGAAATGTTTATGTTCTAGTTCACCTGTTTTCTTATTCATGACAAGAAGTCTACAAGACTCTCTATCTTGAAGTGGTGTTTGTGCAATTAATTCTTCTGGTAAATAG
>CAVAIM010000017.1:0-11365 GCA_963588755.1 bacterium
TGTTAAAACCGTATAGGCTCATACCTATATATGGACAATTATGTCCTTTTGATAATATTTCTGATTCTTCATAGGTATGTTTATTATCTATATCTAATACACATAAATTTGCAATACTACCTTCTTCAATCTTATTTAATGGTAGTTTAGCTAACTTTAATGCATTATTAGACATTATATCTTCAAATTTTTCAAAATCAATTAGTCCCTCTTTAACTAAATGTGTATATACTAAAGGGGCTGCAGTTTCAATTCCAATGATTCCATTAGGTGCTTTAGAATATTCTCTAGCCTTTTCTTCTTTAGTATGAGGTGCATGGTCAGTTGAAACAACTTGAGCTACACCTGAAAGTAGAGCATTTAGAGTTGCAATTCTATTTTCTTCACTTCTAAGAGGTGGATTCATTTTATAATTAGGGTCTCCATTTATCATTTCTTCATTTAAAAATAAGTGATGTGGAGTTACTTCACAAGTGATTTTATATCCTTTATCTTGTGCTTCTTTTATAGCTTCAAATGATTCTTTTGTTGACATATGGCAGAAGTGATAAGGACAATCGAACTTTTTAGCTTCTTCGATTTCTCTTCTAACCGCAACATATTCACCAGCAGGTAGAGCCTTATATACAGCATCTTCTGCATGAGAAGCTATAAATAAATCATTTTCTTTAATTAATTTAAGTGCATTATCAAGTAATTCAATATTATTTACACCTACACCATCATCTGAAAAATATCTAGTGTGAGATTTTAATGCCTCTATATCTGACATAGTCTCGCCTTTTTCACCAACTGAAACTGATGCATAAGGTATAGATTTAATAACTGAATCTCTTTCAATAATTTCTTCTTCAACTTTTAGATTATCTAAATTATCAGGACATGGATTTAGGTTTGGCATTAAGAATACTGTTGTATATCCACCTTTAGCAGAAGCTAAAGATCCAGACTTAATAGTTTCTTTTTGTGTATTACCTGGTTCTCTAAAATGTACATGTAAATCTGTTAGACCAGGGCATACATATCCATTCTTTAAATCAATTCCATCTCCATCAATAGAATCACTAATTTTTACAATTTTGTTTCCTTCGATTAGAATATCTTTTTTAACAAGTTCTTTTCCTATTCTAATTCTTCCATTTTTTAATAACATCTTAAAATTCTCCGTCTAGTACTTTTGATATAACGCTCATTCTTACATATACACCATTAGTCATTTGTTTAAATATTCTAGATTTAGAACATTCAACAACATCATCAGCAATTTCAATTCCTCTATTTACAGGAGCAGGGTGCATAATAATTGCATTCTCTTTCATCTTATTAACTCTATCCATAGTTAATCCGTATTCTTCAAAATACTTTTCATTAGTCATACTTAAAGTAGCATCACGTTCAAATTGAACTCTAAGTAACATGATTACATCACATGTCTTTAATGCTTCATCTAGACTTATTTCTTCAGCAGTATCATCTAAGAATTCTTTAGGTCCAGCATTATATACTTTCATACCAAGTCTTCTCATAACTTCTGCATTAGAGTGAGCTACTCTTGAGTGCTTAATGTCTCCAATGATACAACATTTTAATCCTTCAAAGTGTCCGAACTCTTCTTTAATAGTCATTAAATCTAGTAAACTTTGAGTAGGATGACTTCCTGAACCGTCTCCAGCATTCCAAATTGGAATATTGATATTTTCAAGTTGTTTATAGTATTCATTTTCTTTATGTCTAATTACAACACCATCAAAACCAATACTTTCTAATGTTTTAACTGTATCATATAAAGTTTCACCTTTATTTACTGAACTTGTTGAAACATTAATTTGATCAACATCAATGTCTAGTTTTCTCATAGCCATGACAAATGAATTATGAGTTCTTGTCGAATTTTCAAAAAAAAGAGTGGCAAATCTTTTTCCTGAATAAGAAATAGAAAAACCACTCTTGAATTTGAATGCTAAAGAAAGAATTGAATTAATTTGATCACAACTTAAACTTTGTAAATTAAATAAGCCTTTCATAGTGCACCTCTTTATAAAAAAAGATTCCAAGCCTAGACTTAGAATCAAAATCCTTTGAAATAAAATCTAGGGATATCTTTTATTTTTACCTAATTAAGTATATCACGGGACGACGCTAAAATCTATAGGAAATTTTAGAAAACGTTTTAATCACTATAACTTTAATTATCTTGCATAATATTAATAAAAGACCCATAAGAGAAAATCTTATGAGTCAAATATATTACTTAGGTTGTTTACCAATATAAGCTAAAATACCACCGTCAACATATAAAATATGTCCGTTTACAAAGTTAGATGCATCTGAAGCTAAGAATACAGCTGGTCCTTGTAAATCTTCTGGAGTACCCCAACGAGCTTGTGGAGTTTTTGCAACGATGAATTGATCAAATGGATGACGTGATCCATCTGGTTGAATCTCACGAAGTGGAGCAGTTTGAGGAGTTGCAATATAACCAGGTCCGATACCATTACATTGAATATTATATTCACCATATTCTGAACAAATATTCTTAGTAAGCATTTTTAGACCACCTTTTGCAGCAGCATAAGCAGAAACTGTTTCTCTACCAAGTTCTGACATCATTGAACAAATGTTAATAATCTTACCATGACCTTTTTCAATCATACCAGGAATTACAGCCTTAGCCATAATGAATGGTCCTACAAGGTCGATATCAACAACTTGTCTGAAATCTTTAGCTTCCATTTCAGTCATAGGAGTACGCTTAATAATACCAGCATTGTTAACTAAAATATCAACAGTACCTAATTCGTTCTTGATATCTTCAATCATCTTTGTAACTTGTTCTTCATTAGTAACGTCACAAATATAACCTTTAGCATCGATACCAATCTTCTTGTAATTAGCAATACCTTCAGCTAATTTTTCTTCATTTCTATCATTGAATGCAATTTTAGCACCGCAGTTTGCAAGAGCAGAAGCAATTGCAAATCCAATACCATAAGTACCACCAGTTACAAGTGCTACTTTACCCTTTAAAGAAAAGCTTTCTAAATTTACCATATATACCTCTTTTGTTTTTATTATTTTAAATCTTTAGTCTTGATGAAGTCTTGGTCATCATAGTCTTGGTTTTCACCGCACATAGCCCAAATAAATGTATAGTTATTTGTAGCAGATGCTGCATGAATTGACCATGCTGGAGAAATTACAGCTTGATCTGGAGCCATAACGATATGTCTAGTTTCATCAGGACGACCCATTAAATGGAATACTCTGTCATCATCATTGAAATCAAAATAGTAGTAAACTTCCATTCTTCTTTCATGTGTATGGCAAGGCATTGTGTTCCAACAAGATCCTTCAGCTAAAGCTGTCATACCCATTGCAAGTTGGCAAGTGTCAACAATTGCAGTGTTTAAATACTTGTTAATAACGCGCTTGTTCATGTGCTTTTCATCACCTAAATGTTGATGAATAGCTTCTACTGCCTTAATATCACCCTTGAATGAATCTAAATTTTCTTTAGTATAGGCAATATATACAGTTGGATATGCCTTATGAGCTGGGCTTGAAGAAATATAGAATTTAGCTGGATTAGTTGAATCTACAGACTTGAATTCAATTTCTTTAACACCAAGACCAACATACATTGCATCTTTATGCTTTACAGAATAAGTCTTACCATCTAGAGTAACTAAACCGTCTCCACCTACATTGATAAAACCAAGTTCTCTTCTTTCAAGGAAATATTTGCATCTCATTGCATCATTTCCTTCTAGTTTTAAACTCTTAGTTACTGGCTTAACACCACCAACGATGATTCTATCTTGATGAGAATAAGTTAAAACGATATCGTCATCAGCAAATACTTCTTCAATTAAGTAGTTCTTTCTTAATTGAGTTGTATCATATAACTTAGAATCTTCTGGATTGTTTGCATATCTTACATCAAATTTCATAATCTTTTCCTCCAAAATAAACAAAAAGAGTGCTACAGAGTAGCACCCCTTTAAAAATCTAAAAATTAATTAAGATTATTTAATAAACGCTTACTCAGTTAATTACTAAATAATTAATTAACGTTGAACTCTACCTGAAGCGTCTCCACCAGCAAGCTTTTCAACTTCTTTAACAGTAACTAGGTTGTAGTCTCCGTTAATAGTGTGCTTTAATGCTGAAGCAGCAACAGCGAATTCAAGAGCTTCTCCTTGAGTCTTCTTAGTTAATAAACCATAGATAAGACCACCAGAGAATGAGTCTCCACCACCAACACGGTCGATGATTGGGTCGATGTCATAACGCTTAGATTCATAGAATTCTTCACCATCATAGATTAAAGCCTTCCATCCGTTATGAGTAGCTGAGAATGATTCTCTTAATGTTGAAACAACATACTTGAATCCGAATTCTTTAGCCATTTGTTCGAAAATCTTGTGGTATCCAGCAGCATCTGTCTTACCAGCATTTACGTCAGCATCTGGTTTGAATCCTAAGCATAATTGAGCATCTTCTTCATTACCGATACAAACGTCAACATATTGCATTAAAGGCTTCATGATTGAAATAGCCTTTTCGCTTGTCCATAACTTAGCACGGAAGTTTAAGTCTACAGAAACGATTACACCATGCTTCTTAGCAGCCTTTAAAGCAGCTTCTAGAACCTTAGCACTAGCATCAGAAATAGCAGGAGTAATACCTGACCAGTGGAACCAACCAGCACCTTCAAAAATCTTATCGAAATCAAAATCTTCAACCTTAGCTTCAGCAATTGCAGAATGAGCTCTGTCATAAACAACTTGGCTAGCACGCATTGAAGCACCAGTTTCAGAATAGTAGATACCAATTCTTTCACCACCACGAGCGATAGCACTAGTGTCAACACCATATCTTCTTAATGAATTAAGAGCAGCTTGACCAATTGGGTTATCAGGTAACTTAGAAATGAATGCAGCTTCTAGACCATAGTTAGCACATGAAACAGCAACATTTGCTTCTCCACCACCGAAAATGATATCGAATTGATTAGCTTGTACAAAACGAGTATTCATTGGTGTAGATAAACGTAACATGATTTCACCCATTGTTACGACTTTAGTTGAATTTGGTTTTAAATTCTTCATAACTTAATAATTCTCCTCAAATAATATTATTTTTCAATTTTAATTTTAAATACGGCTTTTTCAACGATACCGCCGTCAACGTCACACTTTGCAAGATGTACATCTTCAGTATAAACTAAAGCATAACCTTCGTTTAGAACGAACCATTGGCTGTTCTTTACTGAATCAACATCACCAGCATTGTATTTAGTAACATCCTTTTCAGGATTATACTCTGTAGTAACTTTTAATTCAGGATTTGAAATATCTGTATAAGCAAAATATTCATTTCCTTTTAAAACTACTTGTAAGTCCATGTAGTTTTGATGATTTTCAAAGAAAGTGTCTTTCTTATCTTTAGCAACATATGTGTCACGGTTTACGTAAACATTTTTACCATCGATTTCAGTCTTACCCTTAGGTAAAGCTAGTAAACCATCGATACCTTTTTCTAAAATATAGTCAATAGTAGTATCAATATTCTTTGAAATACCCTTATATCTATAAATATCTTTTAGTTTTCCAACTATCATTATCTTTGTACCTCAGCATGACCATTAGTTTTCATAAACTCTTCAATATCTTCGCATGATAATAAACATGCATCTCCATAAATTGTGTGCTTTAATACACTAGTATTTAGACCCCAATTTACAGCAAATTCTGGATCATCAAAGTTCTTAAGTAATCCATGAATTACTCCACTTGCAAAAGCGTCTCCTCCACCAATTCTATCAAAAATCATAAATTTGATTGGAGCAGTTAAATGACAACTTGTTTCTGAATAATAATATGCAGCTAAACTATTTTCAGTCGCACTGTATACAACTCTATCAGTACCGAAGACATACTTTACACCATATTTTTTCATCATCTTAGGCATAACGTTTTGTCTCTTTGTATGCATATCTGCATTTTCAAGTCCTTCATCTAGAGGTATTTCAAGTAAAGTATTGCAATCCCAGAATGAACAGAACATTACGTCAACATATGGAACAATCTTTTGATACCAAGGCTTAGCTTCTTCCATAGTCCAAAGCTTAGCACGATAGTTAAAGTCAAAAGAAACCTTAATATTATGTTCACGACAATATTTGCAGCATTCAAATGCAACTTGTGCAACACGATCATTTAGCGCAAGTGAAATACCTGAAACATGGAACCAAGTAGCTCCTTCAAATACTTCATCCAAATCAAATTCAGAAAGTTGAATACGAGTAATCGCAGAGTGCTTTCTGTTGTAAATAACCTTACTAGGTCTACCACCAAAACCTGATTCAAGGAAATAAATACCTAGAGTAGTAGATCCTCTTACAATATAATCAGTGTTTACGCCATTAGCCTTTAAGTGGCTAATTGCACCATCACCTAACTGATTAGGTGGAAGTTTTGACATGAAGTAAGTAGAATGACCCATATGGGCTAAAGCTACTGCAACATTTGCTTCTCCTCCACCATAATTAGCTATGTATGAGTGAGTTTGATTAATTGTTTGATGATCTGGAGTAGATAAACGTAACATTATTTCGCCAAATGTAATAATTTTTTCACTTTTTCTAACCATTTGACAATCCTCCAAGAACTAAATTAATTACTTCTTGCTAGCTTTCATTTCTTCACGAGCCTTGCGAACTGCTTCTACATATTGCTTAGCTCTTTCAGTAGTTGTAGCTAGATCTCCATTCTTAGCTGGAGCTGTTAAGTGAGAACCAGATGAAATGCATACTGCACCATTCTTAATCCATTCACCAGCATTTTCAAGATTTACACCACCAGATGGCATTAAGTTAGCATAAGGAAGTGGTCCCTTTACGTCCTTAATGAATACAGGTCCAAGCATATCTCCTGGGAATACTTTGATTACATCTGAACCATATTCCATAGCTGTAACAATTTCCTTAATTGTTTGAGTTCCTGGAATATATGGAACTTGGTATCTGTTGCAAAGTTTTGCAACTTCTTCATTGAATGAAGGTGCAACGATGAATTCTGCACCAGCTAAAATTGCTGCTCTAGCAGTTTCTGGGTCAAGAACTGAACCAGCACCGCAGATTAACTTGTCAGCGCTAATTTCTTTCTTTAATGCAGCAATAACCTTATCTGCACCTGGAACAGTGAATGTAACTTCGATACCCTTTACACCACCATCAGTACAAGCCTTACCAATATTTACAGCTTCTTCTGGAGTATTTGCACGAACAACGGCAACAACACCACATTCAGCTAAACGATTTAATACATCAAATTTCTTCATAATAAACTCCTTTTATGTATTACCAAGCGGAAATTAAAATTTCCACATACCTCTTATATTATACAATTTTACAATTCAAGTTGTCAATTAATATTAGTAATATTACAAATGTTTAGAGATATTTCTAAACAAATAAAAAAAAGCGATAAAATCGCTTTTTTTTAGTCTATGAAATCGAAAACGTATCCCATTACGTCTACAGTGTCTCCATCAGAACATCCTTTTTCTCTAAGCATGTCATCTACGCCCCAACTTCTAAGTTGACGCAAGAATTTTGTAACAGCTTGTTCTTGGTCAAAGTTAGTCATTGCGATAACTTTTTCTAAGAACTTAGCTTCTACTGTAAAGTAATGCTCACTTGGTCTCTTTACAATGATAGTTCTATCTTCAGGCTTATACTCATAAGTAACTTCAGTAGACTTTTCATCATCTTCAAGTAATTCAAATTGAGGAGTTTCTTGAATAAGGTTATAAATTTTATACTTTAATTCATCAAGATTAGTATGATTTAATGCAGAAATTTCAATAACCTCAAGATCAGGATAAGCCGCTTTGAACTTTGAAAGATTTTCACTTGCTCCTTCCATTTCCATCTTGTTTGCAACTACAATTTGTGGTCTCTTTGAAAGGTTCATTTTGTAAGATTGAAGTTCATTGTTAATAATTTGATAGTCACTAATAGGATCTCTACCTTCAGTTGCTGCCATATCAATGACATGAACAATAACTCTACAACGTTCAATATGACGTAAGAATTCAAAACCTAAACCAGCACCTTGGCTAGCACCTTCGATTAAACCTGGTAAGTCAGCCATAACGAATGATCTATCTAAGTCAACACGAACCATACCAAGATTTGGAGTTAATGTAGTAAAATGATAACTTGCAATTCTAGGCTTGCAATTTGACATTGCACTAATCATAGTAGATTTACCAACTGATGGGAATCCAACAAGACCACAATCAGCTAAAACCTTTAATTCACAACGAATATATCTATGTTGACCAGGTTCACCCTTTTCAGCATAATCAGGACATTTTAAAACTCTAGTAGCAAGTGCCATGTTTCCACGTCCACCTCTACCACCTTTTGCAATAATTTCTTCTTGTCCGTCTCTAGTGATGTCAGCAATAACCTTTTGAGTATCATCATCATATACGATAGTACCTAGAGGTACTCTGATATAAGTATTTTCAGCGCCTCTTCCGTAAGCACCTTTCTTCATACCTCTTTCACCTTCACGTGCAAGAATAACTTTTTTGTAACGTAAATCAAGTAAAGTGTTTAAGTTCTTATCACCAACAAAGATAATAGAACCACCTCTACCACCATTACCACCATATGGTCCACCCATTTCAACCTTAAGCTCTCTACGGTAAGAAACAATACCATCTCCACCTTTACCAGCTCTTAGTTCTACTTTGACTTCATCTAAAAATTCCATTATGGTTAACCTCCTTAACTTTAATTTTTGCCTTAAAAAAAGCACCCAAAAAGATGGGTGCTTAATATCTACTATTCAGCATCTGGATATACAGAAACTTGCTTCTTTGAACGACCTAAACGTTCAAACTTAACTGTACCTGAAACTTTAGCGAATAAAGTGTCATCTCCACCGATACCAACGTTCTTACCTGGGAAAATCTTTGTACCACGTTGTCTATATAAAATAGAACCAGCAGTAGCATATTCACCGTCACTCTTCTTAGCACCAAGACGCTTTGATTCAGAATCACGACCGTTCTTAGTAGAACTTACACCTTTTTTAGATGCGAATAATTGTAAATCTAAAAATAACATCGTCTAAACCTCCTATTTAAGATTTTTGTATATTTTTTGGATATTGCTTTGAAATTTCATCAAGATGATCAACTAAGTTGTCCATAATCTTAACTACTAATTCATTTTCTAAATCTGTTTCAATTAAGAAGTTAGCTTCTTCATGAACAAGTTTCATGATATTGCAACCAAAGCCTAACTTGTCAATTAAGTTTGCAGTCATAGCAACGCCCATTGAAATTGAAGCACATACTATATCAGAACCATATTCTTTATAATCAGCATGTCCTTTAACTTCGATTTTATAAGATTTATCACTTAAAGTGATTTTGTACTTTGTCATTTATAACTATTAAGCGTTAATACCAGTAATAGTTAACTTTGTATAAGATTGACGGTGTCCATGCTTTCTTCTTTCATTGTTCTTGCAAACATACTTGAAGATAATGATTTTCTTAGCACGTCCTTGCTTTTCAACCTTTGCAGTTACCTTAGCACCGCTAACATATGGAGTACCTACAACTGTGTTGTCTCCACCTAAGAATAAAACCTTGTCAAAAGTTACTTCTGAACCAACTTCTGCGTCTAACTTTTCAACGTAGATTACTTGATCCTTTTCAACTTTAACTTGTTTTCCACCTGTTTCAATAATTGCGTACATGTCGTTACACCTCCTATAATATTTTTAAGACTCACTATAAAGGTAAGTTTAATAACTTTTTATGACCTTTTCTATGTGGTGCATGTTACAACGCTATAATTATATATTAGGAGAATGTAAAAGTCAAACACTTTTTGTAAAATATTTTCAAAAAAATTACAACTCAATCATTGAGGTATTAACTGGCTCATATATTTTCTTACTTTTACGATATTTAATAATATAATAAACAATAATATATATTATAGATAAAGTTAATAATCCTGCTGTATCAATCAACACATCTGAGAATAAAGGACTTCTGCCATTTGTTCTTGCTTCTAAAATAAATTCTGTAACAAATGCAAATGTAAATCCAGTTACTACATGAATAATAATTCTATAATAATCTTTAATTTTAGTTAAAGTCATATAAGAAACTATTGATGCAATACCAATTAAGCAAAAGTACATATAATGTCCTACAAATTTACCAACTTTCTTTTGAAATTCAGCATTGTTTTCAACAGTAGTTCCAGTAATTTGAGAACCAGCTCCTGCAATGACATCTCCTACATCTTTAATTTGTGTTCCAGTTTTTTCGCCAGTTTGAAGACATTCATAGACAAAGACTATTAAAAGACAAAAGTAAATTGTAAAAGATAGAATTTGAAATAAAACTTTTTTATTCATATATTACCCCTCAATTAATTTTAAATCTTCGTCTTTTTCTTTCTTCTTAAATCCATTAGTAAAGAATGAAACAATCTTTTTTGGCATGAATGTTAAAGTACCAGCTATAACTTGAGGATATAATATAAGCGCATCTTTAAATGCATTTCTTCTTATATCTTCTTTAGTTATACATGAACCATCTTTAAATAAATATCTTCTTGCAACACAACCTATACGAAGAGTAAGCAATGCATTCGCAAGTCCTTGAGTTAGAGATGATACAACCGGTTTAATAAGTGGTACTTCTTTTAATGTATTATTTACACTTGCAGGTAATATATCATCTAGCGAAATAGATTGTAATCCTTCTGCAATTAATGCAGTTGAGAATATCTTTACAAGTAGCTTAGATAGATTAGTCATATTAGGTCTAAAACCACATTTTACAACTAAATCTTTAACCATATTAATATCAACACTAAATACAGTAATCATATCTACTCTAGCATTTTGACATAGAGCTGTTGAAATTAATACTGTTTTTGCATGTCTAATCATAATTTTATTTAATTGAGGTCTAACTTCTTTTTCAAATACTATTTGTAAATTGAGTTGAAGTTCATCGTAGTTATTATATCTTAATAATAAAGTTTGGCTTTCTTCAGTTAATTCATTACTCTTAGCTATATTTCTTGCTACTAAACGATATGTCTTTCTTTGCTTTTTAGAATTATTATCTGATATTTCAGAATCAAAGGATGGTGAAGATACAATAATTCTTATAGGATTTACTATTCCAAAGAATACAAGTAATACAACAAGAACATAGAATGCATATTCTAAATAGACATTAATTTTTCTAATCTTTTCACCTAGATCTAGAACACAAGCTATAAGGATTAATACAAATAAGACTAGTACACATA
>CAVAIM010000018.1:0-11279 GCA_963588755.1 bacterium
ATCTGCTACTGTAAAATATACATAATCATTAATATGAGTTTTAATGTCTTCTTGCATAGATAAAGTGAAATATTCTTCTAAGTCTTTTAAAACTTTATCTGTTAATATATTTTTAAATTTAATATCACTAACTTTATAAACTTGCATAATTAAATACACCCGTATGATATTTTACCACATTAAACGCTACTTTTTAAATAGATTACTTTTAAATTAGTCTAAACTTTAGACTATTAAAACTAAATTATATTAAAAGTTAGATTTTACTTACATAATATTTGACAACTTTCATCTTAACCTATAAAATACTATTATGAATTGAGGTGTTATTAATGTATTCTAAAAATGTATGGAATGATGCAGATAAAGCATTTAGAGAAGATATCTTCAAGTTCGGTGATGAATATAAGGAATTCTTATCAAATGCTAAAACTGAAAGACAAGCAGTTAAGGAATCTATAAAGATTGCGGAAGCAAATGGTTTTAAAGATATATCTTGTTATAAATCTTTAAAGAGTGGAGACAAAGTTTATGTTACTAACAAGGGTAAGAACTTTGCATGCTTTACAATTGGTGAAAAGTCAATTGAGGAAGGTTTAAGAGTTTTAGGAGCTCATATTGATTCTCCAAGACTTGATATTAAACAAAACCCATTATATGAAAAAGGTGGTTTTGCCTTATTTGAAACTCACTACTATGGTGGTATTAAGAAGTATCAATATGTAACTACTCCTCTTGCATTACATGGTGTAGTTTATAAGAAAGATGGTACTTGTGTTGATATTGCAATCGGTGACAAGCCAGAAGATCCAGTTTTAGGTATTACTGATTTACTTATCCATTTATCAGGAGACCAAATGGGTAAGACAGCTGCAAAAGCTATCGAAGGTGAAGATTTAGATGTTACTATGGGTAACATTCCATCTGAAAAAGATAAGAAAGATGCAGTTAAGGATTATGTAATGAATTTATTACATGATACATATGGTATTGAGGAGGAAGACTTCTTATCAGCTGATTTAACTTGCGTACCTGCAGGTCCTGCAAGAGATTATGGTCTTGATAGATCTATGATTGCTGGATACGGTCATGATGATAAGGTTTGTGCTTATACTTCTTTACGTGCTGTTGTTGATGCAGGAAATACTGAGTATACTACTTGTGCTATTCTAGTAGACAAGGAAGAAGTTGGTTCAATTGGTGCAACAGGTGCTGAATCTATGTGGTTTGAAAATGTTGTAGCTGAATTATTAGCTCTTGAAGGTAAGGATTCTAATTTAGCTGTAAGACATGCAATGTCT
This sequence comes from bacterium, assembly GCA_963588755.1. Taxonomy (GTDB): domain Bacteria; phylum Bacillota_I; class Bacilli_A; order Acholeplasmatales; family Anaeroplasmataceae; genus JAEELC01. Next base: position 1,302 of record CAVAIM010000018.1, read on the forward strand.
AATAGCTATATGTTATCAAGCGATGTATCTTGTGCAGTTGATCCTATTTATTCATATGCAAATGAACCAAAGAACTCTTGTTACTTCTCAAATGGTATCGTATTTAACAAATATACTGGTGCTAGAGGTAAATCTGGTTGTAACGATGCAATGCCTGAATACTTTGCATGGATTAGAAATGTAATGGATTCAAACAACATTCATTATCAAACAAGTGAAATTGGTAAGGTTGACCAAGGTGGTGGAGGAACTATTGCCTACATCTTAGGAAACTATAATATGTATGTACTTGATGCTGGTGTACCAGTTCTATCAATGCATTCTCCAATGGAAATTGTATCTAAGGCTGACGTTTACGAAGCTTATAGAGCTTATAAGGAATTCTTAAAAGCTAAGAAGTTCTAAGTAAGCCACAAAAGTGTGATTGATTAATTTCAATCACATTTTTTTATATTTAAAAAAGCCTAACCATTTAAGGTTAGACTTCTTCTTATTTCTTTATAGATAATGCCATTCCGTCACCTAAATCATAAATTGAAGTATCATAATCTTCATTTTCAAGTAAGAATGTATGATATTTTTTTAATTTATTTACAAGTTGACGTAAATTTCTATTTTGTATTTCTTGATCTAATAATCCATGAAATAACATATTATCTGTTACAATTATTCCTTTATCTTTTAATAAAGGAGAGAACTTTTCAAAGAATTTAGTATATTGACCCTTTGCAGCATCAATAAAAATCATATCAAACTCTTCGCCCTTTAATTCATCTTCAATTAAAAGTGCATCTTTGAAAATGATTTTTATTTTATTATCTAAACCTAATGCATGAATGTTCTTAGTAGCTTCTTCATACATTTTAGGATCTCTTTCAATAGTTACTACTTCTGCGCCTGAATAAATAGACATCATTGATGAAGAGTAACCAATTGCACATCCTACTTCTAATATTTTCTTAGGTTTATATAATTTAACAATAGCCTTTAAGAATGCAAGACCTTCATCTTGAATAATTGGTACATTATTTTCTTTTGCGTATTCACGCATACCAGAAACATAATCATCAAATTTAAGGTTTAATAATTCATTTCTGATATTATCAGAAATCTCAACCATTATTCTTCCTCATCTTCTTGGCATCCACAAGAACCAGAACATCCTTCACAACTAGATCCACATTCACAAGAGTTTTGTGTAATTTCATCATCATTGTTATATTGATTTAAAAGACGTTCTAGTAAAGACCATTCAGCTTCAGTCTTAATTTCTTCAAGACTACCTTTACCATTTTCACTTGCGTTATAGCTTGCTGCTGAACAAACATTATTTTCATCAACAAATACTACATAATCTTTGTTAAATTCATCAGAATGATGTGTAAATAAAATTGTGCATCTAATTTCCTTACCATCTTCTGTATTAATAATTAAAGTATTATCTTCCATCAATCTTTCCTACTTTCTATCTAAATAATCTTGTAAGATTACAACAGCTGCAAGTTCATCCTTCTTTTGGTGTCTTTTCTTTCTAGATAAATCGCCCTTAATCATGGCCTTATCTACAACAACAGTTGTAAGTCTTTCATCAATTAATGTGACTTCTAGTCCGCCTTCTTTTTCAAGGCGAGACTTAAAGTCATAAGAGATTTGAGAACGAATTCCCTCATCTCCATTCATATGTTTAGGATTACCTAGTACAACACTAGTAATTCCTTCCTTTTTACAAATTTCAATAATTTGTTTTAATGCATAATCATAATCGTTTTCTTCAAAACGAAGAGTATCATAACTTCTTGCAAACATTCCTAAGATATCGCTTATTGCAATACCACAAGTTCTACTACCTAAATCAAGTCCTAAATATTTCATTAACGTACTTGCTCTTTCACTAAATTAATAGCTTCTTCTAGTTTAGATGCATCCTTACCACCAGCTTGTGCCATTGTTGGTTTTCCACCACCATTACCATCACAAACTTGGGCTGCAGCCTTAACTAAAGCACCTGCATTAAACTTACCATTAGTAGCACAGATAAATGTAACCTTTTCACCTGATACATTTGAAATGAAGCATAAATCAAGGCTATATTTATTAACTAAAGCACTAGCTAAATCCTTAAGTAAATTAGAATCTTTACCTTCTTCTTTAATATATAACTTGTTATTTTCAATTGAAGATGCAAAGCTATCTAGATTAGATAAAGCTTGTTGGCTCTTCTTATTATTGTATTGTTTATCAAGGTCTTTAACACATTCAGAAATATACTTAATATGTTCATTTAATTTTAATACGTATCTATATCCCTTAACATTACCATAGTCAAAGTTATCTTTAAAGTTAAGTTCAATATTATCTTTCTTTGCATTTTCAACAATAGTCTTAGCCTTTTGAATTAATGTATTTAAATCATTCTTCTTATTAGCTAAGCTTTCTTGTAAGTTTTCAAATGCATCTTTACCAGTTAGACCTGTACCTCTGAAGATACCTGAACCAATTGATTCAATTGAAACAATTTCGAAATCTTCAATTTCACTAGTGTTAGATACATGAGTACCACCACAGAATTCTGTAGATACACCCATTTCTACAACTCTTACCTTATCACCATATTTATCATCAAATAAAGCCATTGCATGTTTCTTCTTAGCTTCTTCGATAGGTAATACTTCAGTAACAACAGGATGAGATTCTTTAATCCAAGTATTTACTAAATCTTCAACCTTAATGATTTCTTCATCAGTTAATGAATTATAGTTATTGAAGTCAAAACGCATGAAGCTATATGCATCAAGGCTACCTTGTTGATGAACATGATCTCCTAATACAGTTTGTAATGCAGCTTGGAATAAGTGAGCACTAGAGTGATTCTTTCTAATACTATCTCTATATTCTTTATTAACGATTGCAGTAACACTGTCTCCAACCTTGAATGTGTTTTCTTCTAAAACATGTAAATGTTGACCATTAGGCATCTTTACAACGTCTACTACATTAACACCTTCAATAGTACCCTTATCGCAAACTTGACCACCTGATAAAGCGTAGAATGGAGTCTTATCTAGAACAACAGCGTCATCAAATACGGCAATTACTTTAGATGTACTTTCTAAAGTATCATATCCAACGAACTCTGAATGATCCTTAAAGCTCATCCAAGCTTCATTTTGACCCTTCATTGATTGAAGTGTCTTACGGCTTGATCTAGCACGTTCCTTTTGTTCCTTCATTGCTTCATCAAATCCAGCTCTATCAACAGTTAAACCTTTTTCTAGTGCATATTCTTCAGTTAATTCATATGGGAATCCATATGTATCAAATAACTTGAACGCATCAACACCTGAAATAACCTTATTTGAATTTAGGGCCTTATCTGCATATTGATTGAAAATAGCTTCACCCTTTTCAATAGTTGATAAGAACTTAGTTTCTTCTTGGTTAATTACATTCTTAACAATATTAGCTTGACCTAATAAATATGGATAGAAAGGCTTCATAATATCGATTACAACATCAACTAAGCTTGACATAAATGGTTTATTAATACCTAGAGATTTTGCATACTTAACGGCTCTTCTTAAAACTCTTCTAAGTACATAACCTCTTCCCTCGTTAGACATAGTTGCACCATCTGCTACTGCAAATGTTACAGTTCTAACGTGGTCAGCAATTACCTTAAATGCCATTTGACCTTCATATTTAACACCACTAATTTCTTCTACTTTATTAATTAGAGGCATGAAAAGGTCAGTTTCATAGTTAGTATCAGTTCCTTGCATTACACAACATAATCTTTCAAGACCTGAACCTGTATCAATATTCTTATGAGGTAATTCTTTATAGTCTTTTCTTTCAACACCAAGCTTTGAATTATATTGAGAGAATACAATATTCCATACTTCAATGAATCTATCATTTTCAATATCTTGTTCAATTAATTCCTTACCTCTTGGGTCCCACTTTTCTCCTCTATCAAAGAAGATTTCAGTGTCAGGACCACAAGGACCTTCACCTATTTCCCAGAAGTTATCTTCTAGTGGAATTAAATGATCAGGATTCATACCACACTTAATCCATAAGTCTCTAGTTTGATGGTCATCAGGATAATAAGTAATATATAACTTATTAGGATCAATATCAAACCACTTTGGACTAGTTAATAATTCAAATGCCCAAGGTAATACTTCATTTCTAAAGTAATCACCAATAGAGAAGTTTCCTAACATTTCAAAGAAAGTATGGTGACGAGCAGTCTTACCTACATTTTCAATATCATTTGTACGAATACACTTTTGTGCATTAGTAATTCTAGGACAAGCTGGCATAACAGAACCATCAAAATACTTCTTTAATGGAGTAACACCTGCATTAGTCCATAATAATGTCTTATCATTTTGTGGAACAAGTGAAGCACTTGGTTCAACTAAATGACCTTTAGACTTGAAGAAATCAAGCCACATTTGTCTAATTTCATAACTTTTTAAAGCTTTCATAATAATCTCCTTAAATCAAAAATAAAAACGCCCTAAAATCTAAGGACGTTTAAATACGCGGTACCACCTTAGTTCAGTATATAAATATACTGCACTTCATTACTAGTTTTAAGCTCCATAGCAGCCCCTTATTACCCACAAATCTAACCTTTCACCAGCTGGTTAGTCTCTAACAAAATTGCAAATAATACGATCTATTTCAACGCTTTATTAAAATACGGATTTATTTTACTACAAATGTTTTTAAAAATAAAGTACTAAATACAATAATCAGCCCTAAAAAGAGCTGACTATTATATTTTTTATTTTACAAATTTTAGATTAAATTCATCTAAAGAAATAGGTTTAGAATAATAATAACCTTGTATAATTCTTCCACCATTCTTAATTACATAATCAACTTGTGCTTCTGTTTCTACTCCTTCAAATACCATAGTTAAACCTAAAGACTTAACTAAGTTAATTGAATATTTGAATACAGCATGTCCAAACTTATCAGTTTTATCGATTAAAGACTTATCAAACTTAATTACATCAAACATACCACTCGCAAGTAATTCCAGATTAGAATAACCAACACCAAAGTCATCCATACAAACTGTATAGCCTAATGCTTTAAACTTCTTAATAGCTTTATAACAAGAATCATAATTATTTTCAAAAGCTGTTTCAGTTATTTCAATTTGTAAATATTTATATTCAATATTATATTTTTTTCTTAAAGCTTCAACTTGATCTGTAAATGATAAGATATCTTTTTGATGTTTAGATATATTTAAAGATATAGGGAATAATTTCTTACCATCTTTAATTAACTGTGTTTGATATTTTAATATTTGTTCAATATTATATAAATCAAGGGATGCAATTTCATTTTCATTTTCAAGTATTTGAATATACTTACCAGGAGACCAATAAGCCCCGTCATCTCTTCTCCAACGAGATAAAGCCTCAGCTCCAACTAACTTATTAGTTTTAGCGTTCACCTTAGGTTGTAAGAAAATCTCTAACTTATTTTCCTTAATATCTTTTCTATATTGATCAAGAATATCTCTTCTAGCCTTAAATTCATCATTTAATTTAGTATCATAAATTAAATGTGTTTGGTCCTTCTTACTCATCATTTCAAGTATTGCAAGACGTGCTTTATCAATACAAGCTCTTGCGTTAGTTTCTACTGAATCAGTAATATAGAAACCAAAACGCATCTTTATCATATCTTCACCACTTACACCAATTAAGTTTGATGTAAATTCTAAAGATATTTTATTAACTAACTCTTCAATACCTTCTTTAGAAGTAACATCTGTAACAAATACAAAATAATCACCATTTAATCTACCTAAGAAACTAAAATGAGTATTACTTAGTGTTCTTGCCATAATACGGATAGCATTATCTCCTGTAGAATATCCGTATGTATCATTATATAATCTAAAATTATATAAATCAGTAACACCAATAGTTAAATGCTTTCTTTCAGTTGATAGAAGGGAAGTAATTTTTTCAAGTGATGAATTATAAGAAGCAAGACCAGTTAAAGAATCACGTTCATGTTGATATTCATATTCAATCATTGCTTTGCTTGAAGTAATATAGTTAGATAAGCAATTTGCCATAATGTTATATAGCGTAAGTTCTTCTTCTCTCCATTTATGTTCTTCTAATACAGAATCAAATCTTAAGAATCCATATAAAATACCTTTCTTTTGAATAGGTAATTGAATAAATGATTTAACATTTTGTATATGTAAGAATTCATAAATACTAGGTTTTAAAGTTTTAAGTACTTCAATCTTACTTCTTTTATAAGTTTCAAGTAAATCCATGTATTTAGAATCATTACTTTCTTCTACTTCTTTAATTAAATATTTTTCACTCGCAAGTTCAATATTAGGATTGCAGTAGCACGCAACAAGTTTATCCTTGAATGCTTCACAGTGCTTATATAAAACAACTCTATCTGCTTTAATATAGTTTCCAAAAAGTTCAATATACTTTTTAATATTATATTCAACTGTACCATCATTATCTAATATTAATAATCCATTATATATTAATTTTTCATATATTAGTAATTCTCTAGATGATGGTGAATCAAACTCAATAGACTTATCAATCGATATGTTTTTGTGTTTATCATCATCATATATTATGTAGCAGTTTCTACCTTTTCTCTTACCTCTATATAAAGCTTTATCAGCTTTTAAGAATAAAGATTCATAATCTTCTCCATCCTTAGGATAACTAGTTACACCTGCTGTAACTGTTACATGGAAGTCCTTATCTATATTCTTTTGATCTATAGAATTATAAGTTTCTACATAATCATAATATCTAATCTTCTCAAGTAAAGTATGTAATTTATTCCACAATGATTCATAATCATTTGCTGTATAATCAATGATTAAAAATTCATCTCCACCAATACGACCAACTTGACAGTTGCTTGAGAACTTCTTTAACATAGAAGATATTTCAACTAAGATATGGTCTCCGAATAAATGACCATACATATCATTTATAGTTTTAAAATTATCAACATCAAGTAATATTATAGTAAAAGGGCGCTTTGTAGATGATTCTAATTCATTTTTAACTAAGGTTTCAATACCTTCTCTTAAATAAATACGTGTTAATTTATCAAATAGAGAGAAAGACTCTATTTCATTAGTAGGTTTATAAATATAGAAATAGAAATTATCATCTACTTCATCATCATAAATACGTATTTTATATTTCTTTTCTTTATTATCTTTAGAAGCAAACGTTACAGCTACAGATTTAGTTAAGGTATTCTTAAATACCCAAGGGACTAACATCTTTCTATCATAACTAGAAGGAATAAGATGTTCTCTTTCTTCAATCAAATCTAAAAAAGTATTAATATCAACGTTCTCGCAAAAAAGATTATTAACTTTATAAACTTTTTTTATAATTCTAGTTTTTCTATCTACAATACCATAATATCCATTTAGCATTGAAAGTAGAGGCTTGAAATTATCGTTCATACTTAACACTTCCTTTAAATTTAGGTAACATAAAAATTATTAAATTGTACTAAAACAAATAAATAATCATATATGATATATTTTATTATAACTCATTTAAACAAAATAACAAAATGAATTGTAAATATTTATTTGTTTTTAGTCATTTTATATCTAATAAGTATTGTAATAATTGATACAAATATAATAGATAAAGACACAATTAATGCAATAAATCTAGATTCCATTATTCTGCCACCTCATATTCTTTTAAGTCTAATTCTCTTAAACTGTTATACTCGTTCTTTGAAACAGGTTTAACAAAGAATACAAAATAAAAATATTTACAACCTATAAGAATAGGGAATATTATATTCATTGTTTTGTTATTTAAAATCATCATTGTAGTAATTAAGAATATAGATACACAAATAAGTAAAATTAATTCTCTATACCATACCATTACCTTGTGCCGAGCAAATGTATTCATATGCTTTTTATATAAATTACTATTTAAGAACCAATCTGAAAATTTCTTACTTCCCTTAACCCATAGGAATGCGGTTAAAAGGTAAAATGGAGTTGTAGGAAGTATTGGTAATACAATACCAATTGTACCTAAAACAAATGTTATACAACCTAATAATATGCATATATATCTTACTATAACACTTCTTGGCATTTTGCTTTCTTTCATAAAAACCTCCTGTAAGTTTGAACTAACAATTAAATTATAACGAATTTTAAATTAATGTCAAACAAAAACATTGCCTACTATTAATAGACAATGTTATTAATTACTTTTTAAAATATTAATCAAAATTAACAAGAGGTGTATTTATTACAATAATAAAAATGATTAAAAAATATAATATTATTGCAAAAGCTAAAATTCTTAAACAATGTGACTTTCTTATATTTTCATTGAAATAACAAATAAAATAAGATATTAGAACAGCAAATACAAGTAGTAAAGTAAAAACTCCTAAACTTGTAGTAATTTCAGATGTATAGTTTATATTTTTTCCAAAGACAAAATAACCTAATAGTAAATATACTATTGTAAATGCAACAATAAAAGCAATTTTTAATTTAGAGATTTTGCAAGTCTTAAGTTTCTCCAAAACTAAGTTCTTATTTTCTAAATAATAATTTTTCTTGAGTTTATAGATGCTATTTTTTTTGAGATCATCAATATCTTTAAATGAAATTTTAAATTTAGTTATCAAATAGCTCATAATCTTGCACCTCCAAAAGATTACACCCGTTATCTCCTAATTAGTTCTTATTGTTTTTGCAGGTGGTACTCCGTATGGTTTATCACTATTTGTATAACAATAACAAACCTTTTTACAGTACTCTTTTATTTAACTTCTTAATTTTTTCTTAGTTCCTAAATTTAAGCTATTTAAGTATGCCATATCTTCATCACTAATCTTGAAATCTAGATCAATATTTTCTAAGATTCTTGACTCATGAGTAGACTTAGGAAGAGGTAATGTATTGTTTTCAATACAATATCTAATGCATATTTGAGCTTTAGACTTATTATATTTTAAAGCAATTTCATCTAGTTCCTTAGATTCAAGTATTTCACCTGTTGCAAGAGGTGAATAAGCCTCAACTAAAATATTGTATTTATTACAGCACTCTACAACACTTTCTTGAGTATTACCGATAAAATATCTAATTTGATTCACATGAGGAATGAAGTTAGTATTCTTAACTAAATTTTCAATATTATAATCTCTAAAATTAGATACACCAATACTTCTAATTAATCCTTTATTATATAAATCAATGAAAGCTTTCCATACTTCAACGTTGCCACTCTCGCAATCAAGTCCTACATTATCCCATGGCCATGGTGCATGAATTAAATATAAATCTATATAATCTAGTCCTAGATTATTTAGAGATTCATAAAAATATTTAATAGCTTCATCATATGTTTTATAACTTGCAGGAAGCTTTGTAGTTACAAATATATCTTCTCTTTTAATTCCACTATCTTTAATAGCTCTACCTACGGCTTTTTCATTCTTATATGCATAAGCAGTATCTAAATGTCTATAACCATTCTTTAATGCAAATAAACATGCATTATAAGCTTCTTCCTCACTCATTTGCCAAGTACCAAACGCAATCGCAGGTATCTTAACACCATTTGATAATGTATAATCTAAATCTTTAATCATGTATATCCTCCATAAACGAATAAGGCGTTATATCGCCTAATGACTCACCAATAAAGTCAAACGCACTTAACGGGTCATCTATTTTAATTATATCACTTTCTAGTGTTTCTTCTATAAATTCATCTACATCAGTCTCTTTATAAAGTTTAGGATTTAAAAAATTAGCTAAATTAGTTTTTCTTACATCTTCTTCTTTATTTAAAGATGATTCTAATGCACTCTTAGATCCAATAAATATGAGTTTCTCTTTAGCTCTAGTTATTGCAGTATATATAAGTTTTTTCTTAAGCATTACAC